>JBFYKS010000213.1:0-10721 GCA_041305785.1 Methanoregula sp.
GACCGCACGGTCAGTTCCCTGCTTTCCAATCCCAATCACCAGATGATTCTTGCGATCCTCCTGATGCGGAGGGATGCAAAAAAGAAAGAGACATCGGGAACCGTCCCCCCATTGTGGGTGAACCGGCAGTACCTTTACCGGCAGCTCTTTTCGTACTATATCCCGTCCCGGACAAAGAAGGAAAAACCCGGTGATGCATCCCAACCGGTTGTTCACTATAAGGAAGGCCGGAAGCCCGCCGCTGAATTATCTCACGCCACCTTCTCCGGGTTTATACGCACCCTCCGCGATGCCGGGCTCATCGAAGAAGAATATGTCCCGGATAGCCAAAAAGAGAAAACCTACCGGATTACCGAAGCCGGGGAGACTGCCTTTCGGTTCTTTTCCGATCCCTCCACCAGCTCGCTGGTCAGGAGCATGCTTGAGAGTTTTTGAGGCAGGATCCGGGATCTCTTTTTTCATTTTTGCTTCACCATTTTCTGCCGGATCTTTTTTTTCCGGATTTTTTTTTGGCCAGACCCTGCCTAAAAATTTTCAATCGCGATCATGAGGTGTTAGTTGATGAGGCTACAATCGGATAATTATGCTACAATCGGCATGTACAGGCTACAAAATTTCTGGTTCTCCGGCGTGATGGGGTGCTCGATTTGGTCAGGGGTCGATTGAAAAAAAGTGAGCGGGGAGTGAGGGGTCGATTGAAAATTTTTTGCCGGAGATCGATTGCGAATTTTTCTCGTGCGGGCCGGGACCGGAGTTTTTCTGTAACAGGGTTTGCCCAATATGATCCGGATTGATTCATTTTCCGATCATGAGAATCGTTGAACCGGGAAGTACCCGGAAGGGTTTCCCGCCTCAGGGTTCCTCGCGGGGGACGGCAGGGCGGGGCAAATCATGAACCGTCACCCCTCAGCTCAATTATGATACTTTTTTCACTAACAGGGATGATAAATAGTGATAGATCGCCGGGTCGCAACAGCGCGCTCACCGATCCGTTCACAACCACTGCAGGAGTTGGATACCATCGCCGAAATCCCCAAAGAAGAATACGTGCTGAAATGTTCCTCGGCATGCGCCGGGTGCAGCGACTCGCTCGCCCTCAGGTACGTCCTCAAGGCAGCAGGGCCCGATACCGTCCTTGTCATCCCCGCATGCTGCACGAGCGTCATCCAGGGCATCTACCCGAACACCGCGTTCAATGTCCCGGTCTACAACATCGCTTTTGGTGCCGCGGCAGCCTGTGCCTCAGGCATGAGCAACGCGTTCCGTGCGACCGGGAAGAAGACGAACGTGATCGTCTATGCCGGAGACGGCGGCACGATCGATATCGGCATCCAGGCCCTCTCCGGCGCGTTCGAGCGGGGTACCGACTTCCTCTACATCTGCTACGATAACGAGGCGTACGGCAACACCGGCATGCAGCGATCGGGTGCAACCCCGCTGGGAGCGCGGACCACCACGACACCGGCCGGTAAGGCAGAGTTCAAGAAGGATCTCGACGCGATCATCGCCGCCCACGACCCGCCCTACATGGCAACCGCCGCTGCCGCCTACCCGCAGGACCTCTTCAAGAAAGTCCAGAAGGCGCTGTCCTTCCGCGGCCCGAGCTTCATCCACATCCTTGCCCCCTGCCCGCCCGGATGGCGGTACCCGGCCGAGAAGTCGGTCGAGATAGGCAAGCTTGCGGTGAAGTCCGGCATATGGGTGCTTTACGAACGCGAGTACGGGAAACTGACGCTTGGTGCACAGTCAAAGGTCGCCATGAAAAAACCGGTCCCGCTCGAGGACTACCTGTCCCCGCAGGGCCGGTTCAAGGGCATCGATCCAAAGAACGTGGAGATCCTCAAACAGCGGATTGCTAAAAACTTTGCAAAACTCGCAGCAGAGGAGGCATCCTCATGAAGAAGATCGCGACCGGCAACAAGGCGGTTGCCGAAGCAGTGAAGCAGGTAGTTCCTGCAGTGGTTGCTGCATACCCGATCACACCCCAGACAGAGATCGTGGAGCAGATCGCAGAGTTCGTGACAAGCGGCGAGCTTGCGAGCCGGTATATCGCAGTCGAGAGCGAGCATTCAGCGATGGCTGCCTGCATCGGCGCAAGCATCACCGGCGTCCGGACGTTCACGGCCACCAGCTCCCACGGGCTCCTGTACATGCACGAGATGACCAACTGGGCGGCAGGAGCCCGGCTGCCAATCGTGATGGCAAACGTCAACCGTTCGCTCGGGCCCGGCTGGAACATCTGGGCAGAGCACTCCGATTCATTGCAGGAACGTGACACCGGCTGGCTCCAGGTGTACGTGAGCACGGTACAGGAAGCGTACGATGCCATCATCATGGCGTTCCGGATCGCGGAGCATCATGACGTGCTCCTGCCGGTGATGGTGAACCTCGACGGCTTTGTGCTCTCCCACCTTATGCAGCCGCTCGATACCATAGAGGTGGGCGACTTCATCCCCCCGCTCAGCCTCCCGCACGCGATTGACACAAACAACCCGGCCGGCTACGGCGGGCTCACCGGCACCGACCAGCACTTCCTGATGCGCTGGGACATGGAGCGCTCGATCCGCGATTCTGTGAAGGTTATCGAAGAGACCGAGAAGGAGTTTGCCCGCAGGTTTGGCCGGCAGTACGGCTTCACCGAGAACTACCAGTGCGACGATGCGGAGATTATCATTGTTGCCATGGGTACCCTTGGAAAGGAGATGGAGGTTGCAGTCGACCTGCTCCGGAAGGAGGGGGTGAAGGCGGGTTCGGTGCGTATCCGCTGGCTCCGGCCGTTCCCCGACCTCTCCCTCCTGAAAGGAAAACAGGTCGTGGTCATCGACCGGGACTACTCGTTTGGCCGCGGCGGGGTCCTTGCAACCGAGATTGTGGCCTGGACAAAGGAGGACGTCTTCTCCGTTATCGCCGGTCTTGGCGGGCAGGAAGTCACCTACGACGACATCGCGGACTTTGTCCGGAAACGTCAGGTGGGAAAAGAGTTCTGGTTCGGGGTGAAAGACAATGTTTGAGATCCGTATCCACTCGCGGGGCGGCCAGGGTGGCGTCACCGCGGCCCGGCTCCTTGCCCTTGCGGCTATCTATGACGGGAAGTATGCAACCGCGGCCCCGTTCTATGGGGCGGAGCGCCGGGGTGCGCCCATCGTCTCGTTCGTCCGTATCGATGACAAACCGGTCCGGATCTACAGCCAGATCCGCAAACCCGACATGGTCGTGGTCCTCGACGCCACCGTCATGGACGTGGTCGATGTCTTAAGCGGCCTCAAAGAGGGCGGTAAGGTGCTGGTCAACAGCCGGCAGAAGCAGGACTTTTCCGGGTTTGCATCAGCCAGTGTCGACCTGACCGGCATCGCCTTAAAAGAGAACCTCGTGGTCTCGGGAAGCCCGATCCTGAACACGCCGGTCATCGGGGCCCTTGCAAAGATGGGGATCGTCTCGGCCGATTCCGCGATGAAGGCGATCGGCGAGATGTTCTCCGATGAGCGGAACACGAAGGCTGCAAAAGCCGCGTACCAGGAGATGAGCGCATGAGCGAAAGCCAGAAGAGAGTGCGCCTCGCGATGAGCAGACCGCGTATGGGCGCAACCGGCAAGACCGGCACGTGGCGGGTCTTCCGGCCGGTGGTCGACAAGGAGAAGTGCAATGCCTGCGGGCTCTGTGCAACCTACTGCCCGGACGGCGTTATCAGCGATGACCTCGATATCGACTTAACCTACTGCAAGGGCTGTGGGATCTGCGCCAACGAGTGCCCGAAGAAGGCAATCGCGATGGTGAGAGAGGAAAAATAAATTTTCTCGCGCCCCATAATTTCACGATACTATTTCACAACTTTTTTTATCCCCTGCTGAAAATACCATCAAATCGGAATGATCTGATAAACCGACAATTTTTGGCGATATCCTTTATCTATTCAAATACGATCTCGTCCGGCATGTCATGAAGGCCCTCCCCCTCTGTGCCGATACCTGAGCGGTGCTGGACTCGTACACCTGCTGTAAATCCTGATACGCGATGGGCTGGTCCGGAGGTCATCCGGATTTCAGTTCATCCTTTGCCAGGTACTCGAGATCGAATTTGTAGAAATGCGTGAAGTTGCAGTTCCGGCACCGGACCGTGAGATGGCGCGAGCTCACGATGAGATCGTGGGGTCCGGTGGTATGACAGTTCCGGCAGGTTGCCTCTTCAACCAGTTCCCATACCGGATATTTACCGATCTTTGTTAAGAGGCCGGCGGAATCAATATCCTCGCTCCGCGGTACAAAAACCCGGGTTGCACCGCAGTTCTCGCACGCCACCTGCGCCTGGTTGGGTACAGCTTTGATGATCTGGTCGGCGTTCTGTTTGCAGTGGTAGCAGTCAGTACGGTATCGGGTAAAGATGAACCGGTCGCTCATGGGAGAATAGTGGAGACGTTTTGGTTCATTAACCTGTTGCCGCCCGGAAAAGCCGGCTCATTAAAAAAAACGCCGGCGGCTCCGCAATACGGGGGGATCGATTCAGATTGCATCGGGAACTGTTGTGGTAACAGATGAAAAAAATGCCATTATCGCTTTTTTTTCTCAACCAGACAGGATTCTGAAGCCCGGGCGTAAATTCACGGGCAATACATTAAGTAAAATTAATAATACGGCGAAATCAATTTACTGACCATGAAGAGATTCTTCGGATTGTGCATCCTTGTCATCCTGCTGGTTGCAGCAAGCGGTTGTACCCAGCCGGCAGCAACAGCGGTTCCGACTCCTGAACCTACCCCTGAACCCACAATGCCACCGGCTACTGCCGCTGAGACACAACCCCCCGTTTCCACTCCGGAACCGACAGAAGCGATCGAAGAGGTTACGACCATAGTCACCCCGACGGCAACACCCATGCCGGAACTGACCCACTCAAAGACCACGGTCATTTACATCAGGAACAATACGTTCGTTCCGCAGGAGATGATGGTCCTGCCGGGTACCGGCATAACCTGGATCAACGAGGACAGGACCGTTCACAAGATCCAGACCCTCCCTGACATGGGGATCAAGTTCGTCTCCGGGGATCTTGTACACGGGGCTTCCGTTGGGTATACCTTCAGCCAGAAAGAGGGTACGTATGGATATATCGACCCCTACACCAATGCCACGGGAATCATTGTTGTCAAGAAAGGTCTGTCAGTTGTCGGGGCACCCTCCCAACAGAAGACCGCAATACCAACAGCAACCATCGCATAACATTTTTTTCCCTTTTTTTTAATAACGAGTATCGCGGTGCGATATCTTCAGCCCGGCGGGCGAATGCGCTTTTCTTACCTATCCTTCTTTGGATTATCACCCGCACAGAAAGATCCGTCGGGTCACGGTTTTTCCCGGGGATATTCTTTCAGGTGGTTGCTTTTTTTGCGTCCAGGATCTCCTTTCCGAACAATTGCCAGAAGAGCCCTGCGGGGAGCAGGGAATTTTTTTTGCCGCAGAAGAAGATGCCAGCCGGTATTATCAATACAGGACCAGTACAGGAAAAATCAAAAAAAGGTATAGCAGGAAAAAATTTGGGCGTTCAGAAGTCGCCCATGCCGGGGGGCATACCGCCCATGCCACCCATTCCGCCCATGCCGCCGGGAGGCATGCCGCCGCCTTCGGGCATTGGGCTCTTGGAGGAGGCAATGACATCGTCAATGCGCAGGATCATGATCGCTGCTTCTGCTGCAGAGGAGATGGCCTGGGTCTTGACGCGGAGCGGCTCTACAACGCCGGCTGCCTTCATGTCAACTGCCTTGCCCTCGAACACATTGAGACCGTAGGTCTTCTTGCCCTTCTCGTGAGCTGCGCGGATCTCGACGAGCATATCGATGGGGTCGAGTCCTGCGTTCTCGGCGAGGGTGCGCGGGATGATCTCGAGTGCGGCTGCGAATGCCTCGATGGCGAGCTGGGCCCGGCCACCAACGGTTGCTGCGTACTCGCGGAGACGGAGCGAGAGCTCGGTCTCGGGTGCACCGCCACCGGCAACTACCTTCTTGTCCTCGACAACGACACCGACAACGCGGAGTGCGTCGTGGATGGCGCGCTCGAGCTCGTCGACTACGTGCTCAGTGCCGCCCTTGACAATGATCGAGACTGCCTTGGGGTTCTTGCACTGCTCGACGAAGGTCATCTCTTCGCCGCCGACCTTGCGCTCTTCGACAAGGCCTGCTTTACCGAGTTCTTCCTTGCCGATTGCGTCAATCGAGGAGACGAGGCTTGCGCCGGTTGCCCGGGCGAGTTTCTCCATGTCGCTCTTCTTGACACGGCGGGTTGCAAAGAGTCCTGCCTTTGCCAGGTAGTGCTGGGCGATGTCGTCGATACCCTTCTGGCAGAAGAGAACATTTGCACCGCTCTTGACGATCTTGTCAACAATACTCTTGACCATGCGCTCTTCCTCATCGAGGAATGCCTGGAGCTGGTCGGGGCTGGTGATGTTGATCTCGGCGTCGACTTCGGTCTTCTTGAACTCGACGGCTGCATTCAGGAGAAGGATCTTTGCATTGGTGACCTTCCGGGGCATCGTGGGGTGGACACGTTCCTTGTCGATGAGGACACCCTCAACGATCTCGGAGTCCTCGATCGAGCCACCGGTCTTCTTCTCGACCTTGATGTTCTCGATGTCAACGGTACCGTCATCGTCAGTGACCATGGTCACTGCCTTGACAACAAGGTCACAGAGTTTGTCCTTGCTGGCCTCTGCACCCTTGCCGGTCATGGCGGTTCCTGCAATGTTTTTCAGGAGCGCCTTGTCGGATACCTTGATGTCAAAGGCGATGTCCTTTAAGAACACCTGTGCCTTCTCGGCTGCCATGCGGTAGCCGTGGGCGATAACGGTCGGGTGGACGTCCTGCTCGAGAAGATCCTCTGCCTTCTTTAACAGTTCGCCGGCGATGATGACTGCGGTGGTGGTTCCATCCCCGACTTCATCATCCTGGGTCTTTGCAACCTCGACCATCATCTTTGCGGCCGGGTGCTCGATGTCCATCTCTTTTAAGATGGTCACACCGTCGTTCGTGATCACTACGTCGCCGATGGTGTCGACGAGCATCTTGTCCATTCCCTTGGGACCGAGCGTGGTCCTGACTGCACTTGCCACTGCCTTTGCGGCGGTGATGTTCATACCCTGGGCGTCGCGGCCGCGGGTACGGGTGCTGCCTTCCTTAAGAATAAGTATCTGCTGTCCTCCAAGTTGCTGTGACATAAAAATCACCACTTTTAGCACTAAAATTGGTCTGCGGTTCTATATAAACGTTATTGAAACGCATCACTCGCCCAGCAGGTCGAGCAGCTCAAACCCGTCCTCGATCCGGTGCAGGCGCTTCTCACCGATCACGAGTGTCTTTCCGATCTTCTTCTCTTTGGTAGAGTCGGTGAGCACGCACATCGCATGCTTATTTGCGATCTGCGAGAGGTTGCCGATCAGGGCAGCCCGCTTCACGACTTTCTGGGTTGGGCCATACCCGGTGAGGATGGTGTGCTTGTCGAAGGTGAGGAGAGCCTGGAACGGCGCACCGTGGAGCGTATGGAGGTGGACCCCGATCTTTTCCAAAAACTCCATGGGGCTCTGCGGGTGAATTCCGGTCTTCTTCATCTCGCCATCCATTGCTTTTGGTGGCTCGTGCCGGATGATGTCGATGGACTCGACCACCCCGGTATCGAAGAACTCCTCGATCCGTATTGCAACATCAAGCGTGGTACCCATCCCGCTCTCGTACTTGCTGATGGTCCGGCGCGAGACTCCCAGAACGGTACCGAGATCGCCAAGGGACATGTTCCGTTTCTCGCGAAGATCTTTGAGCATATCGCCGTTGATATTGACATAGAGCCCGCCGGGCGATGCGTACACGAGCGGGGGGATCTTCTCCACGAAATAATCGTACAGCGTCGCGGGACTGATGGCATAGATCCCGTACCGGACGTATACTGCCCCGCGTTCGAGCTCTGCGTCCCGCGCCCGTTCCCCGACAATGAGCGGGATGCCGCCCAGCAGGCGGGAGATGAGCTCGATGTCAAACGCCACCTCCTCGCTGACACTGTCGATATGGGAGACCACTTTTATCACGAGCAGTGTCTCATCGTTGCGGGCGATGAGGTCGAAACTCCGCGGGCGTAAGGTGAACCTCTCGGAGACGTCGAAGCCGGCCGTGATCATCACGCTCATGACCAGCTGGTGCTGGCGGTCCTGGGACATGTAGATACAAATGGATGGAGCGTGCCCATATATTAATATAGACATGCTGATCGGCATTGATGACACCGACTCGCCGCAGGGAATGTGCACCACCTACCTCGGGGCGGTGCTCGCCCGGAGGCTGATCCGTGAGCATATGCGGGTGCGCGAAGCCCGGCTCGTCCGGCTCAACCCGAACGTTACCTGGAAGACCCGGGGCAATGCTGCGGTGATGCTCGATGTCGGGGGCGACCCGGACCATGCATTTACCATCGCGTGCGATCTCGTGGAGAAACTCGCAGATCAATCGTGCGAGAACACGAATCCGGGGATCGTTGTTGTGGACAAACGGCTCGATCCGGCCTTTTACCGGAAGACGGTGACGGACTTCTGCACTATCGAAGAAGCGGTTGCCATTCTCGAAGCTGCCAGTGCCCGGTACCGGGGATGGAAGAACCGGCGCGGCCTCATCGGCGCAACCGCTGCGGTGGCAAGCGAGCTTCCGGATACGACCTCCGAGATTCTCGTGTACCGCAAGCCGGAGCGCTTCGGGACGCCACGCGAGGTTGACCGGCAGAGCCTGTTCGATGCCGAGGCCGCCTCCTTCCCGCACACCTGGGACACCGTGGATACCGCTAACGATGTCGTGGTCTGCGTCCCGCATACCCCCGACCCGGTCCTCTTTGGCATCCGGGGCACAAGCCCGCGGTGGGTGATGGCAGCCCGGCAGATGATTGAATCGGAACCGCCCGGCATCGAGCAGATCTGGGTGACCAACCAGGGAACGGATGCCCACCTGCTCCCGGGAAAGGCAGGGCACCTCAACGAACTGCTCTCATACAATGTACCGGGCACTGTCACCAGCGCCCCGAAAACAAAAACAGGAGGGCATGTCTCATTCATCATGAAAGACGGAGATTTCCCGGTCCGATGCATGGCGTATGAGCCAACAAAGAACTTCCGCCAGATTGTAAGGCAACTGGTCCCGGGTGACCGCGTGATTGCGGTCGGGAGCTTCAAGAAGGGGAGTATCAATCTGGAAAAACTGAAGCTTGTATCGCTCGCGAAGAATGAAATGACCCGCCCGCCGATCTGCACAATCTGCAACAAACGGATGACCAGTAATGGAAAAGGAAAAGGCTGGAAGTGTAAAAAGTGCAGTGCCAGGGGGGATGCGCCGGATGTGCAGGAGATCCCCCGCACGCTCGCGTTGGGTTGGTATGAAGTACCCCCGACTGCACGAAGGCATCTCGCAAAACCGCTCTGCCGCGGACCGCCGGATTTCTGAATCGGGGATACGGGCGAAATGCACGATACCCGAAAGATCCAGTAACGCTCCGGGACATTGGTTGCAGGGACTGCGGTGGCCGGACGCAGTTCGACATAATTGTTCCCAAAGGAACAAAACCGGCTTGATCCTGACCGGTGGCTCCCGCGGGCTGCCAGGGGCGGGTAAAAAAGACCGGGAAGGATATTACCTTGGGTATCTTACCGGAACAGGTACGGTGAATGAACATCCCCTCCCGGCCGGTCATCTGCATGATACTCCCCAAAAATTTCCTCCGGTATTTCCTCATTGCAGCATTCCTGCTCTTTACCGGTATTGTTTTTGTCATCATCCAGACCGCGGTTATCTACCACAATGTTGCACCTCTGAACGCCACGGAACTTGCGGCTCAGGCTGATTACCACAGCACGGTCCATGTCCCGCATATGGCATCCGTGTTCCCGCTGCTCCTGTTCGCAAACGCCGGAGTCGCCCTCTTCATCCTGATAGTCCCGCTCTTCTGGGTCTGGGTATGGTGGTTCTGCCGCGATCTGCTCGACTGGATCATTATTGTCATGCAGGTAACGGTCTGCATCCTGATGGTTGCGCTCGGCCATAACTCGTTTGCGCGGATCTACCTGACATACCGGCTCCTGTCCTGGCAGATGATCGCGACCATCTATCTCCCGCATGGCTTGCTGGAAATGCTCGCGTTTGTCCTTGCTGGGACTGCTGCGTTCCTCACTATCGATGCGCTCAGGAAATACCTGAGAGAGAACGGAAACGCTTCAGCCCTCCACCCCGGGGATATCTGCCTCTTTATTCTCGGACGGGTCTGGAAGATCGGTCTTGTAATCTTTGTCATGATGGCGGTTGCCGCGGTCATCGAATGCCAGGTGACTCCGCTGCTGGTGAAGTCGGCATTCAACGCAGCGCTGCTGAGTGTCGCATGATATCCGGCGACCGCAGCTCGTCCCGGCTGCGAAGGCAGAGCTTTCGAAACGGGAAAGCATTTCACCATGGGGTTCATTTCCTTAGAGAAATATTTTCAATGGAATTTCGTTCCGGATAGGGGGGGAGTCACAGATGAAAGGACGACCGGCAGCCAGCCTGAAAGACGAGGCAAAAACGTTAGCCGAACGGATGGGATACCACTGGGTTGAAAATTGTGATGCGGGTGTGCGGTTCGATGGCCTGATGTACCGTGAGGCAGTGATGGTTGCTGTGAAACTGACAAAAATCCGGTACGGGCTTGACACTGACTGCATCATCGAGAACAAGTTCC
>JBFYKS010000214.1:0-5559 GCA_041305785.1 Methanoregula sp.
GGAATTACTTCTTCATCATCAATGCGCAGACCCTGGATTCCTACACCATTGAATTTAGGGTTCCAACCCGGTATCTCGAAAACAGCACGGCAGAATCATCCTGATAACGGGATAGCAGTTAGTGGGCGCAGGTGAAATCTTTTTCCCCTTACGTCCCCAATCAGGAGAAGAGCCAAAATCAAAACCCGTTCTGCGCCGGATCCAGCAGGATCTCGTGCGGCAGTCCCGCGAGCGCGACTGCGCCCAAAGCCCCGATAACGCCATTGCCGCCAGAGAGCGAGATCGAAAACCGCTCCGCAGTTGCCTCAGCAACTGTCCGGGCGATGACCTGTTCCCGCACCATCTTCCCGTACTCCCGCAACCCGGCAGGAATGATGAACCCCTGGCGGATAGCAATTCCCCACTCCTTTGAGAGCGCTTCGTCCGCAACAAACCGCCGGGTCCGGTCAACAAGAGTATCAAACTGATCCGGCATCACCGCAACTTCGATGAAACTCGCCGAGTTCCCGGCCGTCTTGTTGAACACGGCCGGGTTGAGCATGGCAATATGGTGGCTGATGGGAAGGATCCCCTTGATACGTTCCAGGTGGTTGAGGAGCGCAAGGGCAAGGGCAAACGTTGCCCCGCCCTCTTTTGTATCGGTATCATCAATCCCGATTGTCACCTGGGTCAGCGCCCTTGTCCAGACCTTTCCCACAACAAGGTGCCCGTCATGCCGGGGCTCGACCCGGAGCACCCCGTCAGCCCGTGCCATCATGTCCGAGAGCGAGTACGCCGGCCCGCCAATGGAATGGATGTGCTGGACAATGGCATCCCCATCCCGCGAGATACCGGTCACCCCGACTGCCGGAAGGGGTGAAAGCCCCACCGAGATCTCCTGCATCCCGATACGGGCAGTCTCTTCAAGCAGTGTGCCGTCGCGCCGCACCGTATTGAGCGCCCCTCCTGCAAGAGCATGGTGGTGCCCGCAGAAGGCAGCGCATGCCCCGCTCATACAGTCGTGGTAGATCTTCACCAGATCGCCATCAACGGTCGTGAAGATCCGCTTGCAGGTGCTCGACGGCATCGCGCTGATTGCCGCAAAGCGTGCTGCGCTCCGGCCCCGTTTCTCTTCCCGGACAAGCACGCACCCTTCGCGGAGGAGCCGGTTTATCCAGTCCTGGGCTGTACTCCGGGGGATGCCGGCCGATCTCTGGATGTCCGTAACGGTAAAGTACCCGTTGTCGAGCGTGAACTGCCGCATCAGGCGCAGGTAGTCGCGACGGTGCTCAAGCACGCCTGTCATAGTGGTTCCGGATATACAGCAGGTCACCGATGATGGCGCTCGCGGTCTCAACCGAACCGGCTCCCCGCCCAATCAGCGTGATCTCCTTTGCCATGTCCGTTTCGAGCGTGAGGGCATTGAGGGTTCCTTCAACCACCAGCGGGTGATTCTTCGGGATGATCCGGGGCGAGACCCGGAGAACACGTTTTCGCGGGATGGCTTCAGCTATCAGGCGGATGGTACACCCGTCCTCTTCTGCCAGCCGCAGGGCATCCGCAGTCAGGAGATCGATGCCCGTCCGCTCGACATCATCAAGGGTCGCCCCGTTCCCCCAGATGGTGTTTGCGAGGATGACCAGTTTTATTGCGGCATCGATCCCCTGCACATCGTAGGTGGGGTCGGCTTCAGCGTACCCCAGTTCGCGGGCTTCTAGAAGGGCCTGATCGTACGTGAGCCCCTCGTCTGCCATCCGTGTCAGGATATAATTGCAGGTGCCGTTGAGGATTCCATAGACTGCCAGGATCTCATTACCCGCAAGGCCATGCTCCAGCAGGTGTATGACCGGAATTGCGCCGGCAACGGTTGCCTCGTACCGGAGGGAAACTCCTTTCTTTTGGGCAAGGGCACGCAGTTCCTTACCGGCAAGGGATACCGGGCCTTTGTTGGACGTGACAACATGCTTCTTCCGGTTCAGGGCTGTCCTGATATAGCCGAGGGAGGGTTCCCCGGTAAGGGCATTGGTCGGGGACACTTCGACCAGTGCATCATACTCCGCTTTTTTGATAATGTCGGCAACCGTGATTCCCTCGTCGCCGCAGCGGCCGGTCTTTTTCTTTCTGACAAGGAGAGCATGGATATCAATCCCGTCGGCATCCATGCATCCGCTCGTTGAGTCCGCAACCGCGGTGATGGTGATCCCGAGATCCTTCTTTGCTACCATCTCCGCAACGCCCCGGCCAACAGAGCCAAGTCCGATGAGGGCAATCTTCATGCAACGTCCTCCAGCGGTTCGAGGAGCAGGAGGGATTTCTGCCGGGCTACCGTGCGCAGGATCGCAATAGCTGCTGCCATATCTTTCTTACTTACGGCCTTGATGGTGATTCTTGAGGAGGATCGTTCGTTCACTGCAGGCATACTCATGGAAAGATCACTCACTTCAGCAAAACCCGTTGAATCGATCTGGTCTACGGTATCGGACAGGTCGGTGTGCATCAGGTGGCCGATCAGGATGACCGTGCGCTTGAACAGGAGCCGTTTTTTGCCGATACGCTGAATATGGACCCCCTGCTCCTTGAGGAGAGCTATCAGCTTATCGAGCCTTCCCTCGGGGAGTTCAAGAACGATCTGCACATTTAGCGTGTCATGATCCAGTTCGGGCTCGCGCTGGTGAATGACCGCAATGATATTTCCCCCGACATCCGATATCGGCTTGAGGGCAGCAACCAGCTGGCCCGGGGAGTCCTTCATCTCAAGTTTCATGGATACCTGCAAGAAACCACCTTAAAGCAGTAGTTGACCTGCCTTCAAGATAAGTCTTTATTTTTTCGCGGTGGTTGTGCGGCAGGGATTTTTTAGTGTATACCCTATTAACGGGATTATCGGGAACCAGGGAAACTCCCCTCAGGGATGAACCAAAAAGAGCCGGGTCAAAGTCTCCGGAGTTTCCGGTCAACTTTCTCGAAGAAATTCCGTTTGACATCAACAAACCGTGCCGGTTTATCGTAACGGACGATGCCGATGGTGCTGGTCGTCCCGAGGTCGATGGTCTGCTGGCCGTCAATGACGAGATGGGCCGGCTTTGAACTGTCAACCCGGACTTCCAGTTTCCGGTTGCTGCTGATGAGGTGGGGCCGGGACGAGAGCATGTAGGGTGCAAGGGGGACGAGCAGGAAACCCTGGATCCGGGGATCCACGATAGGACCTCCGGCGCTCATGGCGTAAGCAGTGGATCCCGTGGGTGTGCTGATCAAGAGACCGTCGGCACGGAACTGTTCAGCCATCACGCCATCCACGATGATCGTGAAACGGAGCATCTTTGCCGGTCGCGTGGTCACAATCAGCGCTTCGTTTAAGGCTACCCCAAGCGATCGGTCTCCCATGCAAAGGGAGATCCTCATTCGTTCCTCGACAGAAAAACCGTTAGGGAGTTGCCGTATGAAATCCAGTGCGTCTCCCGGCTCAAGATCCGCAAGGAACCCCACTTCACCCCAGTTAATGCCGAGAACCGGAGCAGGGTTTTGCATCTGCTGGATGGTTCGGAGGATGGTTCCGTCCCCCCCGACAACCACAACGAGATCGGCAACTGCGGTTTCCAATGAGTGCCCTGCTTCATTGAGTGCCTGAGCGGTATCGGTATCATAGGCAGTATCGCATCCCGCCGATTGTAAAATGTCAGCGATCTTCCGGGCAAACCCGAGAGCCTCGGCATTATCTATCCGTGATACAATGAGCACTTTCACTATTCCTCACCTCAGGTACTCGATCACTTTATGGTGCAGAATGCCGTTGGTGGCAATCAGGCTGCGGCCGACCGTCACATCCTCAGGAAAATCGATTGCGGCCCCTTCAAGGTCGGTCACCATTCCCCCGGCTTCAGTGCAGACAAGCATCCCGGCAGCCGCGTCCGTTACCCGGAGCGTGCCCCGGAGATCGATGAACGCATCGATCCGGCCGGCACCAACATAGCAGAGTTCCAGTGCCGAGGCTCCAAGAAGCCTCCAGCGCCGGATCTTCTGGCCAAGGTGCATGACACAGGTGGGATCGAACTTGCGCCCATATACGCTGATGGCGCAGGTATCAAGCGAAGCCACATCGGAGACCTGAAGTTTTTTCCCGTCCAGGAACGCGGACTTCCCCCTCTCCGCGGTGAAAGTTTCCCCGGTTGCAAGATTCCGGACAAAACCTTTTGTCACGACCCCGTTTTTTGCATAGGCAATCGATAAGGCATAAAACGGGATTCCGGCAACTGCATTGAACGTGCCATCCACCGGATCGAGAAAGATTGTCCCCTCTCCACCATCAAACCGGACCTTTCCCGCCTCTTCGCTGATCAAAAGACTGCACAGCGCGTTCTTTTGGAGGAACCGGACAACCACATCTTCGGCAACCTGGTCGATCTTTTTTGTCGGGGTGCGATCGGCGCCCATTTTGACGACTTCGCCACCCGCTGCTTCGCCGACATACGGCAGGATCGCCTCGTGAACCTCTCCTGCAACCTGTTCACACGCAACAAAAAAATCCATACCTGCAATGTCCCGTATCTTACGCTGTATTTATGTATTGCAATAAAGATAAATTACTATCACATTTATCCTATTGTGAAATTTAAGGTGAGAACCAGATGAAGGAACAGACCGAAATCGGAAAGATCAAGGAAGGCCGCTATATTGTTATCGAGGAAGAACCGTGCAGGGTTGTTGCCATTGCCACATCAAAACCCGGCAAACATGGTGCGGCAAAAGCCCGTATCGACGCTGTTGGGATTTTTGACGGGGTCAAGCGGTCCATCGTCTCCCCGGTTTCAGCAAAGACCTATGTCCCGGTGGTCGAGCGCAAGAGTGGCCAGGTACTCTCCATTGCCGGCGACATGGCCCAGCTCATGGACATGAAAGACTTCTCGAATTTCGAGATCCTCATCCCCGATGACAAGAAAGGTTCCATCGAAGTCGGGAAAGAGTATATGTACATCGAGTCGATGGGCAAGAAGAAATTTGATTGATACATCCCTTTTTTAAAAAATCCCCGCCTGCCAGAGGGATCATTATCAGAATAATCCTGCTACTCATGGTCTGCCCAAACGGCAAAACCGGTACGTAAGTGGAAAAAAGTTGACAGCCCTTTTTTCGCGCAGTCAATCCTGATAGGGGGGCAAGGCGCGGGAGCCCGGGCAACCCCTCAACGGGGGTGGGGGTGCTCATACAGGTTGTGGCATCTCCAGGTTTCCGACAAACTCACCCGCGTTCATGTGCGTTTTTCCAGAGCACAAAAATTCACATCTTCTCAATTTTGCCTTATCCGGAATACGGAAAAGGGGGGGTTATCGAGAAGGTACAACCTTCGTGAAAAGATACCCTGCCGATGCAAAATATCTGCTCTGGAGAAACAGGCATGAACCACTTGGGTTCACACCCGAACTATGAAAAACGTTACCTTTTTTTAAAAAAGGGGCCGCCATATCAGGGATCCGGTACGGCAGTGGGGCGGATTACCGGATATGAACCCGAATTGAGGCCGCCGCGAAAGCCCCCGCGGGGGTGGGGCCGTTCATCGCAAACGGGGGTTTGGGGGCAGTTTGC
>JBFYKS010000215.1:0-2878 GCA_041305785.1 Methanoregula sp.
TTCATAAAAAACCGAATTGAGGCCGCCGCACAGGCGCCCTTTTTTGTCGGCGGCAAATATCGCAATGGGGGTATGATGCCAGTTTGCTTCCATCATCACCCCTAAGGTTTTCCCCATAGCACTTTCTTTAGTATCATTTCCCTTTGATCACCAGCAGCGTGATGTCATCGAACTGGGGCATGCCGGAGGTGTAATCCTGCACCGCGAGCAGGATCTGCTCAAGGATCTCTTTTGCTGAAAGCCCGGCATTTTTCCTGATGATTGCGTTGAGCCGGTCTTCCCCGAACAACTCCTCTGCGGTATTGATCGACTCCGTAACGCCATCGGTATACATCACGATAACATCGCCCGGGCCGATCGTTACGATCCGGGATGAGTACTTTCGGTTCTCGACTGCCCCAAGGACAATTCCCGTGGGCAGGAGTTCCTCAAGGGCTCCACTCATCTTCCGGAATACGACCGGGGGGTTGTGGCCGGCATTGACATAGGTGAGGGTTCGATCCTCCTCTCTGAGGGTCCCAAAGAAGAGGGTGACGAACATTCCGGATTTTGAGTCCTGCGTAATGATGTTGTTGGCGTCGTAGATCGCCCGAGCCGGGTCGCGGTGCCAGAGGGCATTGACCCGGACAACGATCCGGGACAGTGCCATGAAGAGCGCTGCAGGAACCCCTTTGCCGGAGACGTCGGCAACAAGGAGCCCGAGCGTCCCTTTGTCAAGGGCGATGATCTCAAACGGGATCACATCAAAGAAATCCCCGCCCACCTCTTTTGCCATCACGGTGCGGGCAGCAATATCGAACCCGGTGATCTGGGGGATCACATCGGGCATGAAGCTCTTCTGGATCTCTGCGGCGATCTGGAGCTCGGCATTCGAACGGGCAAGCCGCCCCTCCATCTCGCGTCGCTCGGTAATGTCCCGGATCGTCTCGATGGCACCGGTGACATTTCCCTGCGGATCATACAGCGGGCTCGCCTTGGCCCAGAAGTACCTTCCTGACCTGCCCCCGATGTTCGGGATATACGTGTCAACCACGAGCGTATCCCCTTCGCGCTGTACATGGGTATACCGGCTCTCCACCTCAGCCTCCGGCATCAGGACGAGATTGGCAAGAAGAGGCTTACGGTCTCCGTAAAACGGGATGGAATACTCATAGTCCCCTTTTCCGATCATGGATGCCGCGGGAACACCCGTCAGGTCCTCCATTGCCTTGTTCCAGGTGATCACCATGCCCTGCCGGTCGATGGCAAGGGTGGCATCGGGAAGAAAGCTGATGATGTCGGAGAGACTCCGCCTTGACCGGACGATCTCCTGTTCGGCCCGTTTCCGGTCGGTGATATCCCGGATCGTCTCTATGGCACCGGTGACATTTCCCTGCGGGTCATACAGCGGGCTCGCCTTGGCCCAGAAGTACACCCCGCCAGGCCGGAAATCCTCAATGTAGATGTCGACAACCAGGGTATCGCCGATCCGTTCAACCGTGTCATACCGTTTCTCGATCTCGGCCTCGGGCATAAAGATCAGGTTGGCAAGCATCGGTTTATGCACCTTGTAGAACGGCAGCGCATACTCGTAGTTGCCCTTCCCGATCATGGATTCGGCAGGAACCCCGGTCAGGGACTCCATTGCCTTGTTCCAGGCAACCACGGTTCCTTCCCGGTCGATGACCAGCGTGGCATCCGGTAAAAAGGCGATGATCTCCGCCATTTCCCGGGTTGTGCGGACGATCTCCTGTTCAGCCCGTTTCCGGTCGGTGATATCCCGGATCGTCTCGATGGCACCGGTGACATTTCCCTGCGGGTCATACAGCGGGCTCGCCTTGGCCCAGAAGTACACCCCGCCTGGCCGGAAATCCTCAATGTAGATGTCGACAACCAGGGTATCACCGATCCGCTCAACCGTGTCATACCGTTTCTCGATCTCGGCCTCGGGCATAAAGATCAGGTTGGCAAGCATCGGTTTGCGCACCTTGTAGAACGGCAGCGCATACTCGTAGTCGCCCTTCCCGATCATGGATTCGGCAGGAACCCCGGTCAGGAACTCCATTGCCTTGTTCCACGCAATCACGGTTCCTTCCCGGTCGATGACAAAGGTCGCGTCCGGCAAAAAGTCGATGATTGCATCATGAAAGATCTGGTCCCGGGGTTCCATGCACCTGCTCCTGCGGAAGAATATGCAACGATTGCGTATGAAGGTTCGTCCATTCCCGGTTCCTCATCGGGTCACGGATTGCACGAGGCGGTGAGAGGGAGTGCGGGCAATGCCATCCCATGAACCGGCAACTGTCCCTGCCTGGGATGTGGGGGGGAAAACCGGGTCCGGATTTTCCCCCAGTCTCGCTGCCTGCCGGGGTGGGTGGCGGGGGCAGGCAATGAGGGGGAGGACACCTGCGGACATACCATCACGCTGATATCGTATCAGCCGGATATATCCCGGCCATGGACGTGAATTTCTGTGTGCATTACCGGGGGGATGCATATCCCCCGACCAACCGGTTCTGCCGCATATGCCCGCACGCCCCTGTCGCGTGCGATGCGCTGTGGCAGCGGGTGCTTGACCTGTCCGCGTCAAACGGCGGGAATGCCGTCCCCCTTCCTCCTACGCGGGCGGTGATATATCCCAATCCCGCCAGCAGGACAAGCGTTCGCCTGGAGATCAACTGCCGGTGGAACCTCCCGCGTGAGGATTTTTTTTATTTCATTGCCACGGGACATGCCGGTATGGGCCGGAAGGGAAAACGGCTTGAACGCAATTCATCCCCCAGCATGACACGGCAGGAACCCTATGTCCAGGCCATCCTTGCGGCAATCGGGGGTGACGGGCAGGAAGAAGTCCGGGCAGTACGGAACGTCCAGGCAACCGGAAGTCCCTGATTGAACC
>JBFYKS010000216.1:0-11059 GCA_041305785.1 Methanoregula sp.
CTCATCTTCTCTTCAGCAGGGGCCGTGACTGCGTATATCATCAACGGGATCGGCACCACAGGCCTGCCGGCATTCTCGATTGGGTATATCGATTTGCTGACCTTTTCGGTGCTTGCGGTAACCACCATCCCCTTCGCCCGGCTCGGGGTGCGGTTTGCCCATGCCTGCTCAGGGAAGACCCTTCATATCCTTTTTGCCTGCCTGCAGGTCGTTATTGGTGTCTCGATGATTATCCAGATTTGAAAAAATGCCTGGTGGAAAAGAACCGGATGGCGTGATTTTAAAAATGGGAGATTAGAGGACTTTGTTGAGCACAACCATCTCTGCTCCGTTTTTGTAACAGGCAACGACAGCCACGGTGTTGGAACCGGCTGCCGCATCAAAGGT
Source organism: Methanoregula sp. (assembly GCA_041305785.1). Lineage (GTDB taxonomy): Archaea > Halobacteriota > Methanomicrobia > Methanomicrobiales > Methanospirillaceae > Methanoregula. The sequence continues at coordinate 388 of JBFYKS010000216.1, forward strand.
GACCGAAGAACCGGCGGTTGTCTTAAGCGTTTTTGGCACATCCGCACCGTTGAGTCTGACTGTGAAGGACTCGACCTCGGAAAGGGTGGTTCCGGCCATGACCGAAACGGTGATCTTCGTGCCACTCTTTGTTGCGGTCAGCGCCGGGGGCGGGGAGGGAGGCATGGGCCGTACTTCTGCGGATTTGACTGCCGGGGTCATGGTCACGGGTACGGGAGCCGGCGCCGGGGGTGGGGGCATGCTCAGCACAAATGCGATGACTGCCGCGATGGCAACCACGACAATCAGGCCGGCAATAAGATACGTTGTAATCATACTGCCGCCGCGGGATTCTGAATATTTGCCGGGTTCCTGAGGTCCGTTACCAGTGGGATTGCCACACTGCGGGCAGGATTTCTGCCATTCGGGGTATTTACATCCACATTTCTGACACGTAATCATGGGAATACCGGTTTCAACCGGAGGAATATATGGTTTGCGTTTTATTGTTTGCAGGGAATCGGCTATTGAAAAATAGTTCCCGTTGTTTTAGCGTGGCAGGAAAAAAAAGAATTTACTGGTATTCCGGGGGCTGGACCTGTTTGGGGAGCCCGCCCTTGAAGTGCTGCTGGATCTTGTCGTAATACTGCCGGAGGTTGTCGTTCATGGTCGGGTGCACCTTCTTCTGTGCTGCTTCAAAGTGGCGTTTTGCCACCACAGCGGTGCCCTCGCGGAGGGCGAGCATGCCCGCTTCACGGCAGAGGGATTCAAGGTCGGATCCGACAAACCCTTCGGTCATCCCGGCGAGATCGGCGGCAAGGGCTTCGCGGGCCGGATCGGCAAACGTGAGGTTGTTTTCGGCAAGGAGCTCGACAAAGCGTTTTCTCCGGATCCCACGGGAGAGCCCCGTTGCATCCTCTGCGGGCGAAACAAACGCGGCTTTCACCTCCGCGATCGTGACGGCTTTGTCCTTCCCCAGCTTCCCGACGAGTTCACCGAGTGCATTCTCGTCAAGGTTTGCGACAAGCTCGATAACCTCCGCAAGGGACGAGCCTTCGAGCGGCATGAAGCGGATATGGATCCCGATGATCTTCTTCCGGTCCTCAAGCGCGGGTTCACCGATGTACACGAGCCGGTCGAACCGCCCTGCTCTGAGGAGCGCCGGATCGACAAGATCGGGCTTGTTGGTTGCGCCCATGATGACGACATCGTTGAGCTCGACCAGCCCGTCCATCTCGGTCAGGATCTGGTTGAGCACATTGTCAAGGGCCTGGGAATTGCCCGAAGATCCCCGTACCGGGGCAATGGAATCGATCTCGTCAAAGAAGATGATCGAGGGGGAGACCTGCCGGGCTTTCTTAAAGATGTCCCGGACGGCACGTTCGCTCTCCCCGACCCATTTGGAGAGGAGCTCAGGACCACGGATCGGGATGAAGTTCGCCCCGCTCTCCGATGCGACCGCTTTTGCGATCAGGGTCTTGCCGGTGCCCGGCGGGCCGTAGAGGAGGATCCCGCGGGGGGGCTCGATCCCCATATCTTCCAGTTTCTGGGGGTTGGTCAGCGGGAGTTCTACGGCTTCGCGCACTTCAGTCTTGGCAGCGTCAAGTCCCCCGACATTCTCCCACTTCACATGCGAGACCTCAAGCATCACTTCCCGCATCGCGCTGGGCCCGACATCGCGCTGGGCGCTCCGGAAGTCGCTTGCGTACACCTTGAGGGTGTCGAGCACCTCGGCCGGGATCTCGTCGGCTTCAAGATTGAGGTCCGGCAGGTACCGGCGCAGGGCCCGGATTGCCGCTTCCCGGGACAGGGATTCGAGATCGGCACCGACAAACCCGTGCGTCTGCTTGGAGAGCAGTTCAAGGCTCACATCTTCTGAAAGGGGCATGCCCCGGGTGTGGATCTTTAAGATCTCGATCCGGTCCGGTTCGCTTGGAACGCCGATCTCGATCTCCCGGTCAAACCGGCCGGGCCTCCGCAGGGCGGCATCAATTGCATCGACACGGTTGGTTGCGCCGATCACGATGACCTGCCCGCGTTCCTCGAGACCATCCATCATGGTCAGGAGCTGGGCAACGACCCGGCGCTCGACCTCGCCTGTCACTTCCTCGCGCCGGGGCGCGATGGAGTCCAGTTCATCGATAAAGACGATCGAAGGGGCGTTCTCTCGGGCTTCCTCAAAGATCTCCCGGAGCCGTTGTTCGCTCTCCCCGTAATATTTCGAGATAACCTCGGGGCCGGCAATGTGGATGAAGTGCGCACCACTCTCGCTTGCCACCGCTTTTGCAATCAGGGTCTTGCCGGTGCCGGGCGGGCCGAAGAGGAGGACCCCCTTGGGAGGCTCGATCCCGAGTTTCTGGAAGAGTTCCGGGTGCCGGAGCGGGAGCTCGATGGTCTCGCGCAGGCGCTGGAGCTCGTCTTTCAACCCGCCGATATCCTCGTAGGAGTATTGTTTGATACCCTCGAATCCCGATTCAGGTTTATCGGAGAAATCAATCTGGGTGTCTTTGGTGATGATGACGGCTTCTTCGGGTTCGAGTTCAACGACTTTGAACCCGACGATCGGTGAATGGACAAACGGCATCCCCATGGGAACCGGGATGAGATCATTTTTTGATACAGGGAAATCGATCAGGACACGGGAGAAATTGGGATTGCCTCCGAGGTTGACGTTCTTTGGGAGACCTTCAGGAGGTGCCAGTACCACACGTTTTGCCTCAATTTCGCTGGCAACCTTCCGGATCGTGATCTTGTCACCCAACCCGACGCCGGCATTGGTGCGGGTGAAATTATCGATCCGGGCTTTCTGCTGGTTCCAGTCCTCGACAAGCGACCGCCAGACCTTGGCAACCGTCTTTTTCTTGCCCTCAATCATGACCAGATCGCCGGGAGATATTTTTAAAAAGAGCATCGTCTCGGGGTCAAGCCGGGCCTTCCCGCCACCCTGGTCACCCGGGTACGCAGAGTCCACTTTCAATTGTAGTTCGGGGGTTTGCACTTCAGGCATTACCTTAAAGGTCATATACGCAGGGATTTATAGGTACTGTAAATGCGCATCCTCATTTTCGATCCCTTCCACGGTGCAGCGGGCGACATGATCACGGGCGCCCTGCTCGACTGCGGGGCGGACGAAGTACGTGTCATGCAGGCAATGCGGGCGGTGGTAGCAGAGCCTTCGTTCACCCGCGTCACCCGGGCCGGGATCCGGGCGGTGAAGGTGGACACCCGCTCCACGCCGGCTCACCGGACATTTGAAGAGGTCATGGAACGGCTCAACGGGGCAGCCCCACATATCCCGGCACCGGCCCTTGCCATGGCCCGCCGGGTCTTTGAGCGGATCCGGAAGGCAGAAGAGGAAGTCCACGGGGCGCAGGCCCATTTCCACGAGGTCGGTGCAGACGATGCTATTGCGGATATCGTCGGGGCCTGCACGGCGCTGTATTTGCTCAATGCCGGAGGGGTGCTGGTCCGTCCTGTCACGACCGGCCATGGCACGGCAGAGGGATCGCATGGCACCTTCCCCATCCCGGCACCGGCAACCGCCTTCATCCTCAGGGACGCAGGACTGGCATCGGTTGCCGGCAACCACATGGGCGAACTCTGCACCCCGACTGGTGCCGCCCTGCTCGCGGAATTTGCTGCGCTTTGTACTCCCGAACCGGCAGCCTATACCATCCTCTCTGTGGGGTACGGGGCAGGCACCCGCGATCCCCATCATGCACCCAACGTGGTCAGGGTGATGCTCGTTGAGTCGTCAGCCGCAGCGGGGAATCTCGGGGAGGACACCGTTGACATTCTCGAAACGAACGTGGATGACGTGAGCGGGGAGGTGATCGCCCATGCCATCGGCCGTTTCATGGAGGCCGGTGCACGGGATGCAAGCGCAACTCCCATCATCATGAAGAAAGGACGACCCGGGTACCTGATCCGGGTCATCAGCCTGCCGGAGATGAGCCCCAACCTTGCCGAGCTGATGGCAGCCGAACTTGGCACGCTCGGTATCCGCTGCATTCCTGCCATCCACCGCTTCATCGCGGAGCGGGCGATCCATGAGATCGAAGTGACGATTGCAGGACAGACGCGGTTGATGCCAGTCAAGTGCGGGCTGATGCACGGCCGGATCTACACGCTCAAGGCCGAGTTCGACCCGGCCCGGGACTGGTCAGCGGAGCTTGGCATCCCCGCACGGGACGTCATCCGGGCGATTGAGGACGCCGGCTGGAAGCAGCTGGGCGGCCGGGAGGGCAGGTTATGAAGACCGACAAGCGGAGCAGCGGCAGCCCGGCGCTCGATACCCTGATCGGCGGGGGCCTTGAGATCCGGACCATCACCCAGTTCTACGGTGAGCCGGCGAGCGGCAAGAGCACGTTCTGCATGATCGCCGCGGTTGCCGCACTCCGGGCCGGCCAGTCTGTTGCCTATATTGATACCGAAGGGTTCTCCATCGAACGGTTCCGGCAGATCGCCGGAGCGGATACCGAGGCCATTGCTGACCGGCTCTTCCTCTTCGAACCGGTCGATTTCGAGCACCAGGGGCAGGTGATTGCAGAGTGTGAGAAAGTACTCAAGGCCCACAAGCCCGGCCTTCTCGTGATGGACTCGGCCACCGCGTTGTACCGCACAGACCTCGACAAGGGCCGGGACGCGCTCCAGGTGCTCACCAAACAGATGATCCATCTCCTCGGGTATGCCAAGCGCTATGACATCCCGGTCGTCATCACCAACCAGGTGTACATGGATACCTCGCGGAACACCTGCTACGGCCTTGGCGGGTACGCCCTTGAACACATCTCCAAAGTCATCATCCGGCTCGAGAAAGGCGAGATGCCCGGCCAGCGACGGGCCCGGCTCATCAAGCACCGGTCCCGGCCCGAGGGCGCAAGCTTTGATTACGGGATCACCGAAGACGGTGTCAGCGAACGGACCTGATCGTCAGGCCCGGCCCGCCTAATCGGATCGGATGAACAGAACAACAACGGACCCTTTCATCACACCAGCGGAAGAACAGCATGGCTATCAGCAGGGACATCTCGGAGAGAATCAAGGACCTGTTACAGGACAATCCACAAGGGTTGAGCATCACCGGCATTGTCAGGACACTCCCGATAAACCGCAACACCGCCAGCAAGTATCTCGATACCCTGCTCGTGACCGGCCAGGTAGAGATGCGCCATTTCGGAATGGCGAAGATCTATACCCTCTCCCACAGGTTGCCGGTCACATCAGTCCTTTCAATCTCCTCAGAATATGTGCTCCAGGTGGACCAGTACTTCAGGGTAATCTTTATCAATGCCCCGTTTCTCGACCTGCTGAAGATTTCGGAACGGGACATTATTGGAAAGAAGATCAATAATACCACCGTTCCGGTATTTTTTAAAGAAGAGTACTCGCTGCTCATCCGCTGGATCAACGAGGGGCTTTCAGGGGTTGAGCGCCGGGGAGAACTCGCGCTTGGGGCACGGGATCGCACCTTCTCCTGCCGGGTCACCCCGGCAGTCTTTACCGAGGGGCAGAAAGGGGTCTCGGTCCTGCTAAAAGACATCACTTCAAAAAAACACGATGAGATGCAGATCCAGGAGAGTGAGACAAGGTTCCGGTCCATTGTAGAAGCCACAACTGACGGAATCCTTGTCACCGATGAGGAGGGACGGATGATCGAGTGGAACAACGCCCTCTCCCGGATCACCGGAATCCCCCGCAAAGAAGCGATCGGTGCAACCCTCGCAGAACTCATGAGCCGGACCCTGGTGCCGGAAGAACGAAACTCCACAATGATTGAGAACGCTGCAAAGGAACTCAGGACCGCACTCCGCACAAAAGAATCGCGACATTTTTTTGTGCCGACCGATGTCGAGATCGTCCGGCCTGACGGGGAACGCCGGGTAATCGAGCAGACCCTCTTTCCCATTGAAACGGCACGGGGGATCCGGATCGGATCGGTTGTCCACGATATCACCGATCAGAGAATGATGCTTGAGCGTCTCCGGGAGAGCGAGGAGCGGTATCGTTCGCTCTTTAACAATGCTGCCGACATCATCACCGTCCATGAGATCGGGCCTGACGGGCTGCCGGGGAAGTTTGTCGAGGTGAACGAGGTGGGTTGCCGGCGTCTCGGGTATACCCGCGAGGAACTTCGCCGCATGTCACCAGGGGATCTTGTCGATCCTGCCTCCAGAAAGACCATGCAGGAGAACGCGAAAAAAATCGAGGACGAGGGTCGTGCAGTCTTCGAAATGGTATATAACACCCGGGACGGGAGAAAGATTCCGGTCAGGGTCATTTCCCGGATCTTTGAATTGGAGGGAGAGAGACTCGTCCTTGCCCATGTGCGCGACATATCAGCCGACAAACAGGCAGCAGATGCACTCCAGAAGAGCGAGTCCCGGTTGCGCAGCATCATCCGGGCTGCACCCGTAGGTATTGGTCTTGTGATCGACCGGGTGATATGGGAGGTTAACGACCGGCTCTGCACGATGACCGGTTATACGGAGCGCGAACTGCAGGGGCAGCCAGCACGGATGCTTTACTTCTCGCAGCAGGAGTATGACCGCGTCGGCATTGAAAAATACGCCCAGATGGCAGAGGAGGGGACAGGGTCGATTGAGACGCGCTGGAGGAAAAAAGATGGCGGGGCCATCGATATCCTGATCAGCTCCACCCCGTTGGATCCCTCAGACCTTTCTTTGGGGGTCATCTTCACGGTGCTCGATATCACACGGAGAAAAGAGAGCGAGCGGGCCAGCTCTTCAGGCGAGGAACGGTACCGCCAGCTCATTGAACGCTCGTTCAACGCCGTCATCGTCCATAAGAATGAAAAGATCCTCCTTGCCAATGACGCAGCCTGCATGGTTGCGGGTGTGCAGTCCAAAGACGAACTTATCGGTCAGCCGGTCATCTCCTTTGTCCACCCGGACTGCCGGAGGCTTGTCGCAGGCCGCATGAAAAAGATGCTCGCAAAGCCGGGCACTGCAATGCCCCTTGTGCGGCAGACATTCTGCCGGAAGAGCGGGGAACCGGTGGAGGTCGAGGTCATGGCTACCAGTTTCCTTGACAACGGGACGCCGGCAATCCAGGTCATCTTCCGGGAGATCACCGACCGGGTGAAACAGGAGACCCAGCTTAAGGAATCAGAAGAGCGTTACCGGACCCTTGCTGAATCTGCTGCGGACATGATCTATATCACGGACTGCAACGGGAATCTCATCTATGCCAATACCCTCTGTGCCCGGATGTATGGCTGCATGCCGGCCGATCTTGTCGGCCGGAAACAGACCGATCTCTTTTTACCGGAGATTGCCCGCAGGCACCTTGCATATATCCGGAAGGTGGTGACAACCGGGGAACCGGTTGAACACGAGGAGGAGATGACAACTCCGGCAGGTACATTCCGGATCGATATCAAGCTCTCGCCCATCTTCTCTTTGGACGGCGCGGTCGTTTCAGTGGTTGGAATTGCACGGGATATCACGGCACGGCAGTGACAGGATCCCAAAGGCACAATCCCACGAAGAAATGGTGGGGAGTGATGAGGATACTGGCATTCAATTCCCAAAAATAATTTCAGAACATCAAATTGGAAGCATTAAAATTTTCCAAAAACCGACCCTTTTTCAAGAGATGGCATCTGATCAAAAACCGGGGGATCTGTCTTTTGAGGAGGGGATTACTCAAACCCTTGCCCATTACCGGCAGATGGCCGAGTTCTCCCTTGACGGGATCGTTATAACCGACCTTGAGGGACGGGTGCTCATTGCAAATCCTGCCATTCTCGCGATGCTGGAGATTGACAGTACAGCTGCCTGCCAGCCGCTCAAAGTCTTTGATTTCATTGCACCGGATTCAATGGAGATCGCACGACACCATTTTTCCCTGATGTCGGAGGGACGACGGGGCAGCATGAGAACCCTGAAGGCGGTCACCTCACGCGGCCGTATTCTGTCTGTTGAGGTCTTGGGAAACCGGATCTCGTATGACGGCCAGCCGGCCAATATCATCTCGGTCAGGGATGTTACTGAGCGGGAGGCTATGGAGGATGCGCTTCAGACCAGCGAGATGAAATTCGAGCTCCTTGCCAACACCTCCATTGACATCATCAACTACCACGACGCTGGACTGGCCATCACCTATGTCTCTCCTGCCATCCGGGCAATCCTTGGATATGATCCGCGGGAGTTGCTGGGCAAAAAAATCCTTGCGTTTGCGTGCCCGGATGATATTGACCACATGCAGGATATCCACCGCCAGCTCATGAGCGGGGAGCGGGATTCTGCAACGCTCGAATACCGGATGTTCCATAAGGACGGTCACCTCGTCTGGCTCGAGTCCACGGTGCATGCCATCACAGATCCGGCAGACGGTCTTGTGAAGGAATGCTATAACATCACGCGGGATATCACCCCGCGAAAGATGGCCGAGGAGACTGCCCACCGGCGCGACCGGGTCCTTCACGGGTTTGCCACGGCCTCCGGGTTCCTCCTGACCGGCCGGCTCCGGGACCCGATCCCCCGGGTGCTTGAGACCATCGGGGACGCGATGGGAGCTGACATCGCCTATATCTACGAAGACACCCTCTCTCCTGCCGGTGAACACCACACGACAGTGAGGCGCTCCCGCTGGGCGCGCGAAGCCACGGGAACCGGTTCGCACCGGACCGGCACCTGCGGGGAAGGACACCATTTCCCGGCGGAATGGTCCCACCGGCTCGCATCGGGCATCTGGATATCGGGCTGCATGAGCCGCTTTTGCGGGCAGGACCGGGCAGTCCTTGAGGAGCTCGGCATCCTTTCGATCCTTCTCGTCCCCATCTTTGTCGGTGAAGCCTACTGGGGTTTCATCGGTGTAAGCGACCGCACAAGCGACCGTATATGGGCAGATACCGAGATCGAGATCCTCATGACGCTTGCAGCAACCATCGGCCTCATCATCGGGAAACGGCCGGAGCTGTTCCAGCGGCCATAAAAAAAGGATCAGAACGGGATGGTGCCGGAGAAGACCGTTGTTGCCGGGCCTTCCATCTTCACCACGTCGGTTAGGTAAATCGTCAGCGGACCGCCCCGGGTCTCAACATCCACTACGTTGCCGGTAAGCCCCAGCTTGTGAACCATCACCGCTGATGCCGTGGCTCCGGTGCTGCAGGAGAGCGTCTCCCCTTCCACCCCGCGCTCGAAGGTGCGGATCCGGATGCTGTCCTTTCCGGTCTTCTCGACAAAGTTCACGTTCGTCCCTTTTTTGAAGGATTTATGGTGCCGGATCTTCGGGGCAATGGTCGCGAGAACAACCGCATCCACCGAATCAACGATGATGACCGCGTGGGGGACACCGGTATTTACCGCATGGACTTCGTATCCGGCGATCTTCTCCCTGTACTCGCCCTTTCCGGTTGCCGGGATCTCGCTGCGGTCAAACTGCGGGGGGGCCATGGTGATGGTGGCATGAAAGTCCTCGCCCTTGTAGCCCATCGACACGCCGATCTCGCCAACAGGGGTCTCGACCGTGCAGGACGCTTTGGCATATCCTGAATCGTACGCGAACCTGGCAAGGCAGCGGATCCCGTTCCCGCACATCTCGGCCTCGCTCTCGTCCGGCTGGAGGAGGCGCATCCGGAGATCGCATTTTTGCGATTTCATCACGTAGATGACCCCGTCCGCCCCGATCCCGAACCGCCGGTCGCAGTAGATCGCTGCAAACTGTGCCTTCATGTCATCGGGAATGACGATATGATCCCATTCATCGATTACGATAAAGTCATTGCCGTTCTCGTGTAGTTTTGCAAATGGGATTTCCATAGCCCAAACCTCCTGTATTGCGTACAGTTCAGGAGCGTTTTGCCATTCCATAAAGGCATCGGTTTTCAGAAGTCACAACCGAGTCATGCGGGGAAAGGGACGTTTCCGGAACGCCGATGTCAGCAAGGGGGGCAAGAGTCAGGTTGCAGGTTTTGTTTTGTCACACTCATGCACACAAAAAAATGAGATACGGTGGATATTACCGGAACCTGAGTTGTTTTTTGGTTAATGGGGTAGGATGGCAGAGGGTGTTTTTTTCCGGGCAAAACCATAGAAGTCCGAGCCTTCAAAATCCAGGGTGGCAAAATAATCATTAACCGTCTCAGCTCTCCTGATGAGTTTGAATTTGCCACCGTCCTGCATCAGGAACTCGGCTGACCGGAGTTTGCCATTATAGTTAAACCCCATCGCGTGACCGTGCGCCCCGGTGTTGTGAATGACTATTATGTCATTGTTTTCTATTTTGGGAAGCGGCCGCTGGACGGCAAACTTATCGTTGTTCTCGCACAAACTGCCCGTCACATCGTACACATGATCCAAGGGAAGGTTCTCTTTTCCCAGTACGGTAATGTGGTGATAGGCGCCATAGAGTGCGGGGCGCATGAGGTTTGCCATGCAGGCATCGAGTCCAACGTAATTACGGTGCTTTTTCGTGACATGGCGCACGCGGGACACCAGGTACCCGTACGGGCCGGTCACTGCCCTGCCGCTTTCCATGACAATGCGTATCGGTGCAAGACCATTTTTCACGATGATCTCGTTATACACCTCGTGCACTTTGCGTGCATAGTCTTCGATGCTCACCTGGTGATCGGCCGGCGCATAGGGAATCCCGATCCCCCCGCCGAGGTTGATGAACTCCAGCCGGATGCCGGTCTTTTTATGGATCTCAACGGCAAGGCTGAACA
>JBFYKS010000217.1:0-19953 GCA_041305785.1 Methanoregula sp.
GGCCTTCCCATCGGGGCATTTGGCGGGAGGCGCGAGATCATGGAATGGGTATCGCCGCAGGGACCGGTATACCAGGCCGGCACCTTCTCCGGTAACCCGCTCTCGCTCACCGCGGGGATAGCCATGCTCCAGTACCTCCACAACCATCCCGAGATCTACCACAACCTTGACGAGAAGACCCGGGCCATGGAAGAGTCAATCGGCAACAGGGCCGGTGGTTCCTTTGTCCGGCTCGGCTCGATGTTCAAGTATTTCTTCAGGCCCATGGTCCCGAAGAACTACCGGGAAGTAAAAACCTGCGACACGGCAGCATTTACCCGGTTCTGGGAGAAGATGCTCGCATGCAAGGTCTTTTTACCCCCGTCCCAGTTCGAGACCAACTTCCTCTCGGCAGCGCATACCGACGACGACCTCGCCACCATCGTACAGGCGTACATCCAATGCCGGTGAGGATCGGGACCCGGGGCAGCAAACTCGCCCTTGCCCAGACCCGTACGGTCGTGCAGAAACTTGCCCGTCTCGGCATCGATGCGGAGTTCGAGATCATCGCGACGCAGGGGGACACCACAACGCAGGTCCCCCTCCACGAGATCGGAGGGCAGGGGGTCTTTGTCCGTGCCCTTGACGATGCAATCCTTGAAGGCAGGATCGATTGCGCGGTGCACAGCATGAAAGACATCCCGGCCTTCCGCCCCCAGGGACTCGTGACCGCAGCGATCCTTGCGCGGGACTCACCCGCCGATTTTATTGCCTTCAATGATTCGATCGATGCTGTCGGCGTGCTCGGGACGTCAAGCACACGGCGCCGGGCCCAGTTTCTCCGGTACGACCCGGACCTCACCATAAAGGATCTCCGGGGCAATGTGGATACGCGTCTCCGGAAGCTTGCGGAGAGGGAATACGATGCGATCCTGCTTGCAGAGGCCGGCCTCCAGCGGCTCGGGCTCACCATCAAAGGAGAGCGCATGGATCCCGAAACGTTCGTGCCGTCGCCCAACCAGGGAACCATCGCGGTGGTATCGCGGGCAGATCCCTCCCTGCAGGAGGTGCTCGCGGCACTCGACCATCCCGGCACCCGTACTGATGTCATGTCAGAGCGGGCGGTGATGGAGGAACTGGGCGGCGGGTGTTTTACGCCGCTTGGGATCTTCTGCCGGGACGGCCACCTCATTGCAGAAGTGCTCTCGCTTGACGGCCGGCGCACCGAGCGGATTGAAGCAGACGTGAAAACATTTGACAAAGCCCGGGTGCAGGGACGCGTCCTGCGGGGCCGGGCACAGGACTTAATTGACGATGCATTCAGAAGACTGGGGATCACGCATGGCGGGTAAGATATATCTGGTGGGCTCCGGCCCGGGAAGCGAGGGGCTGCTGACGCAGCGCGGGCGGGCGGTCATTGACCGGGCTGACGTTGTGCTCTACGATCAGTTGCCGGGGGAGGAGATCCTTGCAACCCTGCCCGGACGGGCAGAGAAGATCGACTGCGGCAAGTACGGCGGAAAGCACAATCTTGAGCAGGAGGAGATCGAGGCGCTGATGGTGGACCGGGCACGACAAGGAAAGATCGTGGTCCGGCTCAAAGGCGGCGACCCGTTCATGTTCGGCAGGGGCGGCGAGGAACTGGAAACGGCCCGGGCCGCCGGGATCCCGGTCGAGATGGTGCCGGGGATCTCCAGTGCCCTTGCCGTCCCTGCCTCAATGGGCATCCCGCTCACGCACCGGAAATATGCCTCGCAGGTTACCATCCTGACCGGCAACGAGGATCCGACCAAGCCCGGGCCGGCGCTGGACTGGAAACTCTTGGCGCAGCTCCGCGGGACGATCGTTATCCTTATGGGGGTAGCAAACCTTGAAAAGATCGCAGACGTGCTCATGCAGAACGGTAAATCTGCAACAACCCCGGTGGCCATCATCGAGCGTGGCCTGAGAAAAGACCGCCGGATCACCACCGGCACCCTTGCAGATATTGCAACCGTGGCAAAGGACACGGGCGTCAAGCCCCCGGCGGTCATTGTTATCGGGGATGTCGTGAACCTGCACGACCCGGATCTTACCGATCTGGTTCCCTGCGAGGATTGAGTTATGATCGAGATTGTCAACAAGTTTGAAAAGATCATCTATGCGGCGCTGATGATCATGCTCATGGTAGTACTGGTTGCAGCAGTCGTTGACATTGCGCACATCCTTTTCCAGTCCATCTTCGTGTCCTCGCCCGGGATCCTGGAGGCCCACGAGATGATTCTGGTGCTCGGTGCTTTCCTGCTGGTGCTCATCGGCGTTGAACTGCTCGATACCATCAAGGCCTATTTCAAGGAGAACGCGATTCATGTCGAGATCGTTGTCCTGCTGGCAATCATCGCGGTTGCCCGGAAGGTGATCCTCCTGGACCCGACCAATATGACCGGCTTCGAATACGGGTTTGAGATGATGGGGATCGGGGTGATTGTGGTTGGGCTCTCCGCAGGATACTATCTCATCAAGAAGGCCGGATTCACGGTTGGGCCGGACGGGCTGAAACGGGACGGGGAAGAGTGAGGAAGAGACCTCCCACGAAATTGTCTCATCGTTTTTATCCGGTCACTTTTTTTCCCGTTTTAAAAAAATTTGGCTTTGGAGAAAAGCTAACAGAAATCTCATATTGTATTACGACGGGGCCACGGGCGCTTGCCGCCTCATCGGGGCTCGCCCCGTGGAGCATGGCCGTGGATGGGGACCCCGGTGAAATTTTTTTGCAGGAATGGGGAGAGAGGGGATCGCCTTCGCAAATTCCACTTGAGTGCGCAATACGATGATTATCCATGAAAATCAAAAAAAAAGATGATGGGGGCAAAATGCCCCCAAACCCCCGTTTGCGATGAACATCCGCCGACCAAAAAGGGCGCCCCGCGGCTGCTTCAATGAGCAGCCTGGTACGGTAATCTGCCCCGCCGTGCCCCGTGAGGGGCGCCTCGCGGCGGGGGACCATCTCTTTGTCCAATACTCCTGATTTTCATCGTTCGGGTGTGAACGCACGGTCATGCCCGTTTCTCCAGAGCCAAAAAAATTTAAAAAATGCCCCGGTTACGCAGGGTCTGGGGGATAATTGGTGATGATCAGTTCGCTGATATCGCCACGGCCTGCCCCGTCACAATTGATCCGGCGTCGTGCCGGGACCCGCTCGATAAAAAATTCCGAGAAGAGATCGTCAAAGAAGGTGTCATCGGGATTCTCGTTCTTAGGGTCAGAGTTGCTCAGCATAATCTTTGCACCCGACTCGTCAAGTTCTTTAAAAAACTTCACCAGCCGGATCTGATCCTCTTCATAAAAACCATCCTTCGAATACGAGGTGAACGAGGATGAGTGGTTCAGCGGGCGATAGGGGGGATCTAAATACACAAAGGTATGATCATCGACAAATTCCCGGCAGCAGGTGAAATCACCCGGCATAATCCGGGTTTTTTGAAGTAATGCCGCAACAGCGTTCAGGTTATCCTTGTTGAGGATTACCGGCTTTTTGTATCCCCCGAACGGAACATTGAACTCACCTCTCCGGTTGACCCGGAAGAGACCGTTGAAGCAGGTGCGGTTCAGAAAGATGATCTGGGCAGCACGTTCAACCCAGGCGGGATCGTACTGCCTGAAGTTGATCTCCGGAAATTTCTTATTGAACGCATCCCGGACCTCATAGAACAGTTCCTTTTGCATCTCCGCATCCTTTGCAAGATATGCGGACTCCAGCGTATCCAGCCGGGAGATCAATTCACCGACAGAGCGCTGGATGACCTGGTAGGTAAGAATCAGTTCCTCATTGGCATCGTACATGGAGCGCTCCTCAAAGGGAAATTTTGCATTGAGATAGAAGAAGACTGCACCGCCGCCAATGAACGGCTCCACATAGTTTGAAATTTTTCCGTTTTTGAGATCTGCGGGCAAACGTTTGCCAAACTCTTCAAGTAACTGGGTTTTGCCACCGGCCCATTTGAGAAATGGCCGGGCTTTTGGAACGGGATCTTCTTGTTTTGCCATCTTCTGGGCAACCCCCTGTCATTTGAGATCTGCTGCCTACAATGTTATCTTTCAACCATTAGATGATGTTGCATTGCACGCCGCCTGGGTTAACCTGTCCTGTTTTGTCCGGATGAAAAATCCAGCCGGTCCGTCTCTGTATCGATTCACTCCCTCATCGTCCCGCTCCAAGAATTCGCACCCCCCCGTTTTAAAAAAAGTATTGCCACACCCTGCATGCCGGAGGACATTCCTGCCCGGGGATCTCTGACGGGGAGGGAAAGCGGGGTGAATGCAGGCCCAGGGGGCGGATCCCGCTACGTCTTTACCGACACTCCTCGTCGGAGAAAAACCCGTGCCCCAAAACAGGCCCTCCTTTCACCTGACCCCTCCTTACCCCCCACCACCCATGAGAACGGCAAAGGTAATAGGATTATTAAGGTTTTAGAAGGCCCCTTTTTATCCGTCCGATTGGTCTGAATGGCGCGGATATTGCGTATTTTCAAAACCCTTGTACATAAATGGGGTGTTTTTGCATGAAATTCACCTTCCGGCACGGGCCCCGGAAGTGAATCTACGACGGAGAACCGGTTCGGGCGGACTGCATCCCCCGGCAGGGCATGCAAAAGAGGGTATCAGGATGCATCCGGCAAAAACCTGTACCCGCCTTTCGGGATAACCATCTCGAACCGGGCACCTGACCCGGGCTCGCCGGTTTCGGTAATGGTGATGCCGGTGATCCCAAGGATCTCCCGGATCAGGAACAGTTCGAGACCTTTCTGGGAGCCAGAGCCCCGCTCGAAGATCATCTCTTTCCGGTCATACGGGATTCCCTGCCCGTTATCGGCAAAGACAAGGATGAGGTTCTCGCCCGATCGCCGGTAATCAAGGGTCACGCTCGTTGCCGTGCCCGCATGACGCAGCACGTTGTCGGCAAGCGAGAGGAAGACGCGTTCAAGCAGCGAATCGGCAAAGATCTCGAGATTGTCCAGGTGAACGCTCCGCTCAATTTTAGAAAAATCCAGGTGCGAGATGCCTAAGATGAAGACCTGGTTAACCTCCTGCCACCGGGGAGGCTTTGCCCCGAGATCCTGGTAACTCTTTGCAAAATTCAAGGAGCGTGAGACTTTCTTCAACGACTCTTCTGCCCGGTCAAGGGTCCGGGTGAGTTTCTCATCTTCTGTAAGGGACTTACTTAAGGAGAGGTACCCGTTGAGCGTGAAGAGCGCATTCTGGATATCGTTGAAGGTTACGGCATTGAGCAGGTTGAGTTTTTCCGTGACCTGCCGGAGCGCATCATCGGATTTCTTCCGATCCGTGATGTCACGGAAGATGGCAATGATCACCCTCTTCTCTCCGAGATCAAGAAGCCCTGCCGAGAACTCGACCGAAAAAACGGTTCCGTCCTGTTTCATGTGGGCAGCTTCGCCCTGAAGCCAGGTACCTTTTAAGATCTTGTTGAACCGGTCCATGATCTGATCTTCTGTCTTTGCGGTTTCGATGTCGTGCAGGTTCATCCGCAGGAGTTCTTCTTCAGAATAGCCATGCATACGAGCTGCAGCCTGGTTGGCTGAGAGGATCGCGCCCTGTCCCTCTCCCTCAGCCTCAAGGAGGAAGATTGCATCGGCAGCCCGCTCAAAGAGGAGCCGGTACTTCCGTTCGCTCTCCTCGACCCGCCGGGCATCGATCACCCGCCGGCGTTCGATGACAATGATTGCGGATACCACGGCAATCAATGAGATGATCCCGATCCCGTAGAAGAAGAGGTCCAGGTAATCAAGCTGGGCACTCACCACCGAACTGTCCATGTCAACGCCAACAATGCCGACCACGTTTCCGGCCCGGTCGTAAATGGGGGTGAACCCGGAGAGGACCGTGCCCCATTCATCGGTCGTAAACTCCCTGTCTGCTGATGGCGCAATGAACCCGGCATACAGCTCCGGTTCTGCTTCCGGGTACGGGTCATCGACATAGGGAGCATCCGGGTCAGACCCGTAATCGGCATCAACGACAAACGCGATCACGTCCCCGTTCTTCCGCATGGTATAGATATACCGGATACCGGTCGTTGCTTCCTTTATGGAACGGAGCTGGTCGCGGACCCGGATAAACTCCGGTGTATTCTCGTCTCCGGGCCCGATCTGCAAAAAAGCATCCCCGTCAATCTGCGATGCGGTGATGCTGGCAACGGAGATGAGTCTGTCCTGGACTGCCCCTTTGAGTGCCATATGGGTCTCAACCGAGAGCGAATAGACCATACCTGTGGTTAAGAGCAGGAAGAGGACGATGAGAACCGATGAGAGGATTCGGGGATTTACCGGGGCCATACAGGATCACGCAGCACGGGGGGAGCAGGGTTTGTTTTTGAGATAGTCCTCTCCGGTACTATAAAAGGTTGTGTCATCCTGCACGGGGATTTTTTCTTCAGCACGCCGACATTATCCCTCAGGTGCCGCACCGCTTCCGGGCCCCCTGCGCTGCAAGGCAGCCCGTAGAGAATGCGGCCTGGAGGTTGTATCCCCCGGTATCGCCATCGATGTCCAGCACCTCGCCGGCAAAGAAGAGGCCGGGCACGATCTTCGATTCCATGGTTTTGGCATTCACGCCATCCAGCGCAACGCCGCCCCTTGTCGCCATCGCGATTTTAAATTCCCCGAGCGCAGTGACAACGAGCGGAAATTCCGTGCAGTTCGTAATGAGTGCGGAGCGTTTCTCTGAAGAGAAGTGAGCGCAGGTGAGATCGTCCGGGATCCCTGAAAGCGCGAGGAGTTTCCGGTTCAGCCGTTCGGGAATCGGGTACTTGGCAAGGATCGTGCCAATCTGCCAGCCGGGGTTCTCTGCGGCCCGCTGCGCAAGCTCAGCGGCAAACTCCTCGCGCCGCATCGGCCCGGCAAACGAGAGCCGGACACTATCCCCGGGCAGGATCCCCCGCGAGGCATCGAGGATACCCGGGCCGGAGAGCCCGAGATGGGTGAAGAGGACGTCGCCCGTGTGGTCAGAGACCTTCTTCGTGTTACGCCAGACCGTGAAGTGCATGTTCTCAAACGAGATCCCGGCAAGTGCCGCAAACGGGAACGACCGGATAAGAAGCGGGGTCAGTGCGGGGGCAATCTCCGTTACCGGCTGGCCGAGTTCCGCTGCAAACCGGTACCCGTCGCCGGTCGTCCCGCACTGGGGATACGAGGCACCTCCGGTAGTGATGACAACCGACCCTGCCTGGTACGATGCGGAAGCGGTGGTAACCGTGAACGCATCGCCGTTACGGGCAATGCCAGTCACCGGCTCACTGCAATGGATGGTCACACCCGCTTTTTTGCATTCGGCAAGGAGGACTGCGAGCACGTCCGCAGACTTCCGGGTCGCCGGGAAGACCTTCCCGTTTGGTTCGGTCATCAGGGCAAGACCGCGCTCGCGGAAGAAATCCATCAGTTGCCGGTTCGGGCAGGACATCAGGGCCGGTTTTACAAATTTGCCATGGTCCCCGTAATGCGTAACGAACTCGCGGATATCCCCGTCATGCGTGAGGTTGCACTGCCCGGTACCGGAGAGCAGGAGCTTGGCTGCGGGCTCTGCATTCTTTTCAAGCACGAGAGTCCGGATACCCCCCGCAGCGGCATGGATGGCGCAGAAGAGCCCGGCCGGCCCGGCCCCGATGATCACAATCCCGTACGTGTTCCGGTGCATTCACCAGATCATTGCTTTGCTCTTGTTTTGAAGTATCGCTCCGGACCTTTTTTCCCTCTGGACCGGTGTTGGGTCGCGCAAATGGCAGGGACTCGTTCAATATCCTTAAATCCTGTTCAGCGCCAACCCCGCTGTACCCATGATCGATGACCGCGAGAAGAAGCTGATCCTTCTTGTTGCCTCCCTCTCGAGTTTCCTTGTCCCGTACACCGGCTCATCGATCACCGTCGCCCTGCCGGCTATGGCGGCACAGTTCCAGGCGGATGCCGTGACGCTTGGCTGGATCACCTCCGCGTACATCATTTCAGCCGCTATCTTCATCGTGCCGTTTGGGAGGTGTGCCGACATCATCGGGCGCAAACGGATATTTTCCGGCGGTCTTATTGTCTTTACCGCAGCGTCGCTCTTCTGCGCGGCTGCTCCGGATGCCACTACCCTGATCATTGCACGGTTCCTGCAGGGCATTGGCGGCGCCATGCTCTTCTCCACCTCGGTTGCCATGGTCACCCAGGTCTATGGTCCGGGCGAGCGGGGAGCAGCGCTTGGTATCACCATTGCAACGGTCTATGCCGGGCTCTCCATCGGCCCGTTCCTTGGCGGGCTCCTCACGGACGGGTTTGGCTGGCCGGCAATCTTTCTCATCAACGTTCCCATCGGTCTTGCAACACTTGCCATAACCACGCGGGGCATCCGGCACGAGTGGGCCGATGCGGCCGGTGAACCGTTCGATCTCATCGGGGCAGCTGCATATGGGATCATGCTCTTCTGTTTCATCTTTGGCATGCTCATGCTCCCCGACATAATGGGGCTTGCCTGGATCGCGTTTGCCCTGCTGGTGGCTCCGGCCTTTATGTGGTGGGAGAGGAGAAGCAACAGCCCGCTCATCGACTTTTCCGTCTTTTCTCATAACCGCACGTTTGTCTTCTCCAACATCGCAGCCATGATCAATTACGGGGCAACCTTCGGGGTTGGCGTCCTCCTCTCCCTGTACCTCCAGTACATCCAGGGATTCTCCGCTGCATCGGCCGGCTTGATCCTGGTTGCCCAGCCCCTGGTGCAGACCGTCTTCTCACCCATTGCCGGCCGGCTCTCCGACAAAACCGAGCCCCGGGTTGTATCAACGATTGGTATGGCGATCACGGCACTCGGGCTCGTTATCTTTATCTTCCTTTCCCCGCAGACGCCCCTCATTCTCATTGTCGTAAGCCTGATGATACTCGGTCTTGGCTACGGCACCTTCTCCCCGCCAAACACCAACGCCATCATGAGTTCGGTATCAAAGAAACATCTCGGCATCGCGTCCGGCATGAATGCGACGATGCGGTCATTCGGCCAGCTCCTCTCGATGGCAATTGCGATGACCTGCTTTGCGGTCTTCATCGGCCCGGCCGGGATCACGCCAGCCATTTACCCGGCACTCATGACCAGCGTGACCGTGGCGTTTGTGGTCTTCTCTCTCCTCTGCATCGCCGGGGTCGGGGCATCCTGGGTACGGGGGACGATTCATGGCGGCAACATAAAGGGATAAATACCGCGATGCAGTACTATTGCCCATGAGGGAAGAGAAGAACCGGATCCGGCAGATCCTGCGTGACAGGAAAGCAGCACTGACCCCGGCAGAACGGCTGGAGAAGAGCACGAGGATTTGCCGGCACGTCATGGAGAGGATCGGGGCGGGTGAGACCGTTCTTGCCTACACCTCCAAGGAACTTGAGGTGAATACCACCCCGTTAATCGACGCCCTGCTGGAGAACAGGAACCCGGTGGTGGTGCCGATCATCCAGAAGGAGGATATCAGCCTGCGGCTCTCGTATATCCGCAACCGTGCGGTTCTCGTCCCAAGCACGTTCGGGGTCCCGGAACCAATCGGGAGCGAGATCCCGGCACGGGCCGGGGATATTACCACGATCCTCCTGCCGATGCTCGGATTCGACCGGACCGGCGCCCGGATCGGGTATGGTGCCGGGTATTATGACCGGTTCCTCGATAAGAATCCGGGTATGAGGAAACTCGGGATCGCGTTTGCCTGCCAGGAGATCGAGCGGTTGCCGGTGGATGCAAACGATATCCGCATGGACCTCATCATCACGGAAGACGGGGTGGTGTATCCTGCCTCTAAGGAGCTGCAATGAATGCGGGCGGCGCAACGATCCTTGACACGTTTGCCGAGGCATTTCCAACCTGGATCTCCCGGGTCATCATCACGGCAGACACCCCTGCGTGGGCACTCAAAACGGCGGTGAATGCAACCGGCTTTGCCACCTCCAAGATCTTCTGCCCCTGCGAGGCCGGGATCGAGCGGGTATTTTCCCCGCACGAGACCCCGGACGGCCGGCCCGGCGTTGCCATCCTGATCTGTGCCGAGAAGAAGAACATGAAAGCCAATGTTGCCGCCCGGATATCCCAGTGCATCCTTCCTGCACCGACAGCCTCAGCGTTTGACGGGCTCCCCGATGCAGAGTCGCGGTTTTTCACCCGGATGCATTATTTCGGGGACCGGTACGAGCGGAAGTGTACCGTTGGCGGACGGGACTGTTATAAGATCCCGGTGATGGAAGGCGAGTACGTTGGCGAGGAACGGTTCGGCACCATAAAAGGGATCGCCGGGGGCAACTTCCTGGTGATGGGGGAGAACAAAAAGGATGCGCTTGCCGGTGCAGAAGCCGGGGCTTTAGCCATCGAAGGACTGCCCGGGGTCATCATGAGTTTTGCCGGGGGGATTGTCGGGAGCGGCTCCAAGGTGGGGTGCAGGAATTACCGGTTCCCGATGCCTGCCAGTACCAATGATGCGCTCTGCCCCACGCTGAGAGGACTGGTTGCCGATTCGCAGGTGCCCGAGGGAGTCGGTGCGATCTACGAGATCGTGATAAACGGCGTTGATGAAGCCTCCATAAAATCCGCAATGAAGACGGGAATTGAAGCAGCGATACGGACGGGCAAAATCTCGCATATCGGTGCTTCGAACTTTGGTGGCAGGCTGGGGCCGTACCGGTTCATGCTCCAGGAATTATTCCGGTAACTGGCCGAAGAGAGCGGATATTTTTCCCGCCAGGCCGGAAATTCACCTTCGTCAGGGTATTTCTGCGTGGCTTTTTTCGCACGTAACCGACTGCCAACGAAACCCAGGATGCTGACAGGGCAAAAACCGGTATCAAAAAAAGGGGGATTTCAGGAAAACCGGTACCCGAGAGACTGGGCGAGCGTTATCATCTCCCGCACCTGTTCGTCCTGCTTATTGGTGAGCCGCCGCCCTTTCTGGATGAGCCGGCCCATCCGCACGATCTGGAGCCTTTGCTCCTGTGACAGCGCGCCGGAGTGGTGAGCCCACTTGAGGAGATCGAGCCACTGCGAACGGTCGAATTGAGTCGCTGGCTGGACGTGCAGGGGGTTGAACGAAGGCGCAGGTTCGTCATCTTCATCGCCAGTGGTGTCCTCGTCTTCGGTATCGTCTGGCTCATCGAACGATTCCTCATCCTCGTTTCCCAAATCCTCCCCCGCTTCGGCATCATCGGCCAATCCGGAAACAAATTCCAACCCGGGATCCTCCGGCACGGGATCGCGAATGATGGAGACGGACGGCAGCTCTTCATCATCATCATCCATCTCGTCCTCAAAGAGATCCTCAACACGGGTCACCCTGAGGTTTTTTGCCTCGCTGAACGGAGGCGACACCGCAACAACCGCCTTTGGGGTTGCCGCAACCGCCGGGGGGAGACCGGGATTAGGGGAAACAACCGCACGGGTACCAGCAGCCGGTCCGGGAACGGCGCTCGGCGCAGCCGCAGCAAACCGTTCATTATCCGTTACGTGGTCCTCCCACTCATCGGCAAGAGCCGCCCGGGCCTGCTCGATCTCGGCTTCAAGGGACGCGGCGAGCTCCCTGGCTTCCTCTTTTTCCTGCGTTACACGCCGCAGCCGCTCCTCAAATTCCGCGATCTTCCCCCGGGCCTCGGTAAGATTATCGGAGAGATCCCGGACCCGCTGTTCGCTCTCTTCTTCAAGCGAGCGGAGACGCCCTTCGGCATTCCGGCGTTCTTCCTGTTCGGATACCAGCATCTTTTTCATGCGTTCCTGTTCATCCGTGATCCTGCGGGCGGCCTCCTCCGCTTTCTCATTGGCTGTTACTGCGGACCTGATATTCTCTTCATCAGTCCTCCGCTGCCGCCGCTCGGTCTCGAGAGCCGCTTTCACCAGATCCAGTTCATCGGACAGGGACCGGATCTGTGTATCGGATTCGGCCTGGTCACCGGAAGCTGCTGCCAGTTTCTCCTCAAGGGATCGGATCTGGGCAGCGGACTCCGCAAGGCGGTTGTGTAAGGATGCGCGTTCCCCGGCAACCGTGGCAAGCTCCTGTTTTGCCAGGGCAAGATCGTCCCGGTGGGAATCGAGATCGGACTTCACTTCCCGGTGAGCCCCCTGCAGCGAGGTGAGCGCGGTGTCCCGTTCCTGCAATGCTCCCTGCAGCGACTGCCGGGTTGCAGCATGCTGTTGTCGTTCCCCTTCAAGGGCGGCATGGAGTTGTTCGATCTCGGAATCGAGCGCCCGGATCTGTGCCAGTGCCTGGCCACCCGCATCTTTGAGCTCGTTGCAGATGTGTTCAAGGTCGAGCGAACTCTGGGTCTTCTCCTGAAACGCCTGTCGCAGGGCGCCAAGTTCGCTCTCCAGCGCCTGAACCTGTGCCACGGTCCGGGAGTTTCCGGATCTCTCCTCGGTTAATGCCTGCTCCAGTTCACTGGCACTTCGTGTCTTCTCCTCAAACGCCTGTCGCAGGGTGCCAAGTTCGCCTTCAAGGGACTGGACCTGGGACTGCATCCGGGCCGTTACCGATCTCTCCTCGGTTAATGCCTGCTCCAGTTCACTGGCGCTTTTTGTCTTCTCTTCGAGTGCAGCACGGGAGGTGTCACAGGTTGCTGTCAGTCCTTCCAGTTCGTGCCGCAGGTCATCGGCAGCCTTCACGAGGCCGGTCTCAGCGGCTTCCTTCTCTGCAGCAAGCGCAGCCAGCCGGTCTTCAAGCGAACGTACCTGGTCCCGTCCGGCAGCCTGCTCTTCCCGGAGCGTGATGAGCTCGCCTGCCTGCTGCCGGGCTTTTTCCTTGAGTTCATCAATGATCCGGGTCAAATCCTGCTCGGACTGGGCCTTTGCAAGGATGAGCGACTTGTTCTCCTGTTCTGCGGCGGATGCCCGGTTCTGCTCGGCAGAACACGCGGATTTGACCTGTTCGCATTCGAGCGTTGCGGCACGCAGGGATCGTTCCAGCTGCTCTTTTTGTGACACCAGCTCAGCAAGGGTTGCTTCGACTCCGGTCCGCAGGGAGGTCTCTTGTTCAAGTGCCTCGCGGGTTGCCTCCAGGTCGGACTTGGCGGTTGCACATTCTTCAGAAGTGGCTGCCAGACGCTGGTTCAGTTCACCGGCCTCTGTGCTGTGGATGCGCTCCGCCTCCTCCTTCTCATGGATAAGCACCCGGATCCGGTCTTCGGCTTCGCCAATCAGGTTCTTGTCCGCCTCGCGTTCCTTAATGAAAAATTCCTTCTCCCGGTTCAGTTCTGCAACCTGGGATGCCTTGTCCCGAACCTCATCCGTAAGGGCTGAGAGTGCCTCCTCCTTCTGCCGGACCGTACTGTTGAGGATCCCGATGGCCCGGGCCTGTTCTCCTGCAACCTCGTCTGCCTTCACGATAACCTGGCGGAGATCGTGGTTCTCTGACCGGGCACGGGAGAGTTCATCGGATTTATTGACCGCAATCTCAAATGAGGAGAGGAGGAACTCCAGCAGTTTCCTCCGGTCAGCGGTGACCACAAACAGGTGTTCGTCATGCTGGATCTTGAACTGCGTCTTGATCTGCTCAGGCGTGGGGCGTTCGACCGGAGTCTGGAGCATCCCCTCGATGAGGGAGTGGAGGTACGAGGCATCGTAAGGGTACGCGATGAAGTTGTCCGCATTACAGTCAAGGACGAAGAGGAGATCGGAAAGACTGGATGCCCGGGTCATGATGAGGACCGGGATCATCCAGAGATCGTTGTCCGCCTTGATCTTGCGGCAGGTCTCAAATGCGTCCTCCCCAAGGGTGTGGGAATCGCAGATGAGCAGGTTGGGTTTACCGTACCGGAGGGTTTCAAAGAGATGGGCGGTATCGGAAAATAGCGTTACCTGGTACCCTTTTTGTTCCAGGTGCTCGGTGTTCAACGGGGCTTCTGTTTCACTCGCGCAAAGAACGAAAATGTCGATCACATTCTCGTTTCCATCAGATGAAGGGTCATTCATTACAATCTCTCACGTACGCTGGAGGGAGCATTCAACCGCAGGTATGCCTGATATATAATTTTATATACTGTATTATAGCATTTCTGGTCAAAAGGAGCCTTCCGGGCAGGATGTTGAATAAAAACTGCAAGAAAACAAGGAAAAAAAATATTCTACGAAATTTTTCCGCGCGCCCGGATATCGATGGGGATCTGGAGTTCGGTTAAGAGATCCTCTTCGGAAACCTCCCCGGGATCATTGAGGTATACCTCGCGGTGGGGCCCGGTTGTTAAAAATTCCCGCTCCTCGGCATATGCCCCGATGCGGCACCATGCGCTGTGGAGCCCGGAATACGGCCCTTTGCAGATAAGCGACAGGCAGGTGCCACCGGGAAGCGTCCGGATCTCCATTCCCGGATCGTTCAGCGCAATCTTACCGGTAACCGGAGCTGCGCATTCCACGGTTGCATCCGTTTCCCGGTATTCCTGGTCATGGTAGATCGACATGAACGGCCCGGTTACCGTAAGGCCGTTTCGCCGGTTCTCTTCAGAGAAGATCTGGCTACAGAGATCCTTCATGAGGATTGTAATAATATCCGCATACCTCCCCACTCCGCGCTTCCCGAGAATGCGCTGGGGGGCGGTTTCCTTTACCACAGGTTCGTTGAATGACATGTACATCATCTCCAGCGAGGCGCCGGTCTCACCGAGGAGCGCCTCGATCTGCTGTAACCTCTGGACTTCCGACCGGATCAGGCTCCGGCGCCGGTTGAAGAACTGCGTAATGGTCTTCCCATCCCCCGCATCCTTTGCGGCCAGGATCGCTTTGACCTCGGTCAGAGAGAACCCGAGCGCGCAGAGCTCCTTGATAGAAACGCCGGTCGCGATCTGGGTGCCGGTGTAATACCGGTAGCCGGTCGCGAAATCTTTTGTTGCCGGGACAAGGAGCCCGCGCTCATCATAGAGCCGGAGCGCTTTTGGGCTGAGCCGGGTGATGAGCGAGAACCTGCCGATGGGGATCCGGTCGAATGCCATTGTTACCGTACTGTGTGTTCCATAAAACCATATAGGATGTCGTTGTCTGCCCCGGGGCAGGGTGTGGACAATGAGAAAGCGCTGGTTTTCAATTTTGGATCCTCATGAGCACCTGCTGCAACCTTCGCGTATGATTGATGCCGGCAACCGCAATCCCTTTTTTGTCTTCCAGCCGGTATACCCAGAGTTTTTCTCTGGCAAAGATGCAAAATACCAGTACCGGATATCCGGTTTATCCGGATGGATGCGGCGATGGTCCGGTGAAAAAAAGTGCCCTGGTAAGAGATGACGCGCTACCTCATTGACATCCGGCTGATGGGTTCTGTGAAGAACCAGATCCATACGCTTAGCCGAGACATAGAGGAGCGATTCCGTCCCAAAAACACGATGGTTGCTCCCCATATCACCCTGGCCGGGCCGTTCTCAACCGATAATGAACAGAGGCTGGTCGATGATTTCACCCGGATCTGCTCGGACCAGAGATCTGTCCCGAAATACGAGGTTGGAGGCTACGGGTTCTTTCCCGATACGCGGGTTGTATATGTTGCCATTAATCCTGACGAGACCCTCCGGCAGTTCCGCTGGCAGCTTGCGCAGGCAATAGCACCGTACTGCACGCTGCGGGACTATGATCTGGACTCTGCGGATGATTTCCGGTTCCATGCCACGATTGCAATGAAACTTGACTGGCTCACGTTCCAGCGGATACGATGGTCCTGGAAAAACCAGGAGCCGGTCATCCACCGCCACCACCCGATCCGTGCTACCCTTCTTGCGAATGGAACGATCCTCTGCGAGTATGATTTTGTCCAGCAACGGATACTCTCACCGGCACAGGCACGGAGCAGGGCAACATTCATGCGGGATCGGGATATTATCAGGGTTAGGGATGACGGAGGCGGGGAAGAGGAGTGATCACTCAGCCCTGAGCTGATAATCTCACGAACCCGCACGATTGCCAGCCTGCGGAGGCATTTGGGAAGGAAAGGCGACCGGGGGGAATCCCGATTCCCCGCCCGTTCAGTATCCTCATCAATTCCGGATCCTTGGTAAAAATACCCCTTCTCAAACCGTATCCAAAATTCATCAGGTTCCCTGCACCTGACAGTAAGTATGGAGTTTCCGGTATTATTTGACGTTATCCGGTTCTTTGCCCTCATTCTCGGGACAGCCGGGGCAGTCCTCATCATTTATGGCGGGCTTTTGGCTATTTTCAAAGTCCTGCTGCTGGAAATCCGGAAAGGTTCGTATACCTATAATGTTGTCCGGAGGGAACTGACTGACAAGATTGTGTTCGGCCTCGAATTCCTTATTGCTGCCGATATCCTGACAACGGTCATGGCTCCCACAAAGGATGAACTCATCAACCTTGCCGTAGTTGTGGTCATAAGGACAATCCTTGGATATTTCCTTGCAAAAGAGGCAGCAGAGTTCGATCTTAAGGGGTAAAGAAAAACGGGTCCGGAATTTCCCCGCTCACTCAGTTCAGCTTCTCCCGTAAGACAAACACCCGGGACAGCGTCTGGTCGTCCTGGATAACCGGCGAACTCTTGAGGAGCGTCCTGATCTTCAGGCCGAATTTATTCACTGCGGTAAAGTTACCGTTCCAGACCCGCTTCTTGTCAACAAAGAATGCGTTCTGGTCCATTGCAAAGTGGTCGGCCGGGTCCTGCAATTTGCTGATATGCTTGTTTTTGACTTCGTCGAGCGTATAGCCGAAACGCTTGATGAACGCCTCGTTCACAAACGAGATCATCCCCATGTCGTCCGTACCGATGATGAAATCATCCATGCTGTTCATCATCGCCTCGAACATAAGGAGGTTCTTCTTCTCCTTCTCGAGCCGGGCGTTGAGGGCTTTTGATGTCTGCTCGGCGCGCTTGATCGCGGTCACATCATGGCTGTTTACGGCGCACCGGTCAACCCGTCCCTCCTTGTTGGTGAGGGGGGTGATGGCATAAGAGATCCACTTACCATGGATCTCCTCTTCAAACTGGTAAGCTTTTGCATCGAAGAAGTGGTCGCGGATGGCACCTGCGAGGAGCGGGGTAACCAGTCCGTTTGAAACAAGGGTATCGAGCAGGAGGCCGGTGCCCGCGGAAACAGGGCTGGCAAGGAAGGCGGCTATGGCATGGTTGATGATGAGGATATTGGTGTTCTGGTCGATGATGAACATGGGCTCCGGGTTGGCGTTGATGAGCGCCTGGATGATCGTGTCGCGCACCCTGACCTTCCCGTCGATTTCGTTCTTGTAGAGCGCCATCTGGATAGTGGTCTTTAAAGCCCGTTCATCCAGCGGCTTGATCAGGTACCCGAACGGTACCGACTTTACCGCCTTTTCCACTGTGGGCTCATCGGAATGGGCCGTGAGGAAAATCACGGGAATGCCGCTCCGACCGATGACCTCAGCGGCTTCGATGCCGGTCATATCGCCTGTGAGGGTGATGTCCATCAGCGCCAGGTCGGGTTTGAGTTCTGCTGCTGCATCGATCGCTTTTTGCCCGGTATCCACGACAAGGGGAACATTGAAACCCATCTTCTTGAGTTTGCTCTGGAGGTCCGCGCCGGTAATAAATTCGTCTTCAACCACGAGGATTGTTGCTTGTGCCATACTTATTCACCAGGTTTTTGCATACGGGGGAAGGTCACAACAAAGGTTGTTCCCTCTCCCCGCCTGAGTTCAACAGTGCCATTGAGCTGCTGGGTAAGACCATAGATCAGTTTCATGCCAAGGGATTCTGTGCGTTCGAACGAGATCTCCTCAGGTATTCCTGTACCATTGTCATGATATCTGAGCATGTAATTTTTGCCATCGGTTGTAAAATCGATCGCGATCTCTCCTTTAGCGCCGTCCGGGAACGCATACTTGAGCGAATTGGTGAGCATCTCGTTGATGATCAGGCTGCACGGGACGGCCTGGTTGATATCGACAAAGATATTCTCCGCATGGACGATGCAGGCGATGCGGGAGAGCGGGACATTGTAGGTGTCGAACAGGTGGTTGACGATCTTGTTGAGGTAATCCCCGTACTCGATCTGGTCAAGGCTCTTGGACTGGTACAGTTTCTCGTGGACAAGGGCAATCGACTTCACCCGGTTCTGGCTGTCGGTCAGCGAGTCGATGACGTTTTTGTCAGTAGCCTTGTCAGCCTGCATGGAGAGGAGGCTTGAGATCACCTGAAGGTTGTTCTTCACCCGGTGGTGGATCTCCTTTAAGAGGAACTCCTTCTCCCGCAGGGATGCGGCAATCTGGTTCTCCATCACCTTGCGGTCCGTGATGTCGTATGACACGCACATCACTGCGGTCACCAGGCCGGAATCATCCTTGAGGGGCGTGAAGGTACTGGAAAGCCACCGGTCCGTACCGTCAACCGCAGTGACCCGGTCATCACGACGGACATCGTGGCCGTGCTGGAAGACCCCGACGATGATCTGGATCTGCATATCGGCGTCTTCTGTCGGGAAAACGTCCATGAGACGATGCCCTTTCACTTCCGTGATACTCTTTTGTAACATGCGGAGTGCGTAGTTGTTCGCGTACGCGATCGTTGCGTCACGGTTGATGATGTAGATCGCATTGGGTGAGGCTTCCGAGAGGCTGCGATACTTCTCCTCGCTCTGCCGGAGGGCCTCCTCGGCTTTCTTCTTCTCGGTGATATCGCGGAAGATCGCCTGGACGGCAACGGTATCATCGATCTGGATCCGGATCAGGCTCACTTCCGCATCGAATTCCCGGCCGGCGAGCGACCGCTGCATCCATTCAAACCGCTGGTGCTCTCCGGCCAGTGCCCGGTTCAGCCGCTCCATGGCAATTTCGGATGATAGTCTCCCGCCCGGCTGGACCTCGGGTGCGAGATCCCAGAGGGTCTTTCCGATGATCTGGGTTTTTGTCCCATGGAGCATCCGTTCCGCACTTGAGTTGCAGTCCGTGTATTTCCCGTCAACGATTACCAGGATCGCGTCATAGGTCTCCTCAAAGAGCGCATGGAACCGCGTCTCGCGGTCCTTTAAGTCCTTCATGAGTTTTCCGCGCACCTGCTCTACGCCGAGAACCCCGAAGACTGCCATGAGGATACCTAAAAAGACGATCATATACGAGGTCCAGTTGATGATGTCCTGCTTGGCGATCACCACCTGTTTGTCCACGTCAACTCCGACAAGGCCGACAATATTGCCCCGGGCATCCCGTACCGGGCTGTAACCGGAGAGGGTCGTGCCCCACTCGTCAGAGGTAAACTCGGCTTCAACGGTCGGACGGGAGAAACCGCTGAGCATATCCGGCGTAACAAAGATATACTCCTCGCCGATACGGGCGGCACCGGGTTCAATGCCGTAATCATCGTCAACAACAAAGGAGACCCTGCCCCCT
Source organism: Methanoregula sp. (assembly GCA_041305785.1). Lineage (GTDB taxonomy): Archaea > Halobacteriota > Methanomicrobia > Methanomicrobiales > Methanospirillaceae > Methanoregula. The sequence goes on from JBFYKS010000217.1 coordinate 19,312, forward strand.
TCATACCGCATGATATAGGCGTTCCTGATGTTGGGAAACGCGCCTTTCATCCGGATCAGCGTGTCCCGCATTTCAAGAAATTCCGGGGTCGTCTCATCCCCGGGACGGATGGTTGCAACGGTATTACCATCAACCTGGCTTGCGGCAAACGTGGCAAACCCGAGGATGTCTTCCCGTGCCTGTTCCTTGAGCGCGTTGGTGGTGACAAAAGAGATGTAGAGAATACTGCATCCTGAAAAAATGAGGATCATCAGGAGGAGGATCATCGACATCTTCTCAGGGACGCGACTGAACATATATCTGATATCGGCTCTGGATTTAATAGCGTTAACGATTATTCCGGGAAAAAATGGGGGATTGGGATGAAAGAACAAAGGATGGGAAGTATTCCGGTAATTCACCGCTCATCATGGCGCCATGCCTCGATGAGCGCCCGGGAGATACTCATCGGGGAGGGGAGAAGCGGGAGGGCGTCCCTTCCAAACCATGCGGCATCCTCGATCTCTTTGTTGTCGATGGCAATCTTTCCGCCCGCGTGATCAGCGACAAATACAACCATCAGCGAGTCCGGAAACTGCCATGGCTCGCTGCCGAAATACCGGATATTCTTCACCGTAAGCCCCACCTCTTCAAAGACTTCCC
>JBFYKS010000218.1:0-2541 GCA_041305785.1 Methanoregula sp.
TCCCGCTGATGTACTGCAGGGGAGGTGACTTGTAGATCTTGCCCATCAGGTCCGGAAAGGTGATGGCCGAGAGGCGCTGGCCGATCTCCCGGGTCTTCTTCCCGAAGACCACGAACGCAAGGAGGATGCCGACCCCGATGTTGAAGACCGTGAGCCAGATGAGGCCCATCCCGAGGTTTGCTGCCGATCCCCCGAATCCGACAATTGCGGACGTGGAGATGAAGGTGGCTCCATAGGAGAGGGCGATGACGACCGGGTGGCTGCTCCTTCCCGCAACAAGGTAGTCCTCACTGCACTTCGTCTTCTTATATCCAAGATACCCGAGGTAGAACGTCACGGCAATATAGATCGCCGCAAGGACGGTCAGGGTCAGGGTATCAACTGCCATCCTCTTCCCCCTCGCGGTTCCAGTTCAGTAAACCATATACAATACAGGCTAGGGCTAACGCGATGGCAAGGCCATAGCCGATCACGATCTGCAGATCAGGGATTCCAAGGATCATACTAGAAACCTCTGGTAAACTCTTATGTCGACATTACAGGGGGATCCTGCCGGATGCAGGTCCCCTATCTAAAGAAGAATGCGTTGCCCGGGCTCTGGAGAAAATCAGGTGTATATGCCCGGTGCGACCTCATCGTTTACCGGATACTACTCTTTTGATTTTTGTATTTATGTCTTGCGAGTTGTAGGCTATTGTTTACGTCTTTGCAATGCTGAACTGCGAGCATGGTTGCGCAAAAGACCTTATCACTTCAGGCACAACCCTCTTTTTGACATAACCGTGGTTTCTGTATATCCGATCCTGCACGAGTCCCTCCAGCAGGTGCTCGCACAACGGCTTGAATGGACCGAGCTCCGCGAGGTACAGGAGAAGGCGTATGCGGCAGTAGCGGCAGGCAGGGATGCCCTGGTAATCGCCCCAACGGCAGGTGGCAAATCCGAGGCGGCGCTCATTCCGGTGATGGACGACATCCTGAAAAACGGCAGGCCGGGCGTGACCTGCCTGTACATCTCTCCCTTAAAAGCCCTCATCAACGACCAGGAGGACCGGTTCCGGATGTTCTGCATCCCGACATCGCTCTCGGTGATGAAATGGCATGGGGATGTGGCAAAAGGCGACCGTTCGTGGAAGGGTGAACCCCCGCACTTCCTGATGATCACGCCGGAATCGCTCGAAGTGCTGTTGCAGGAGCACACCCTTGCTGCCGACCTCCGCCAGGTACGGTACATCATTGTCGATGAACTCCACGCATTCGTGGAGACCGAACGGGGCGTGCACCTGAAGGTGCTGCTGGAGCGGATGGACCGACTCTCGAAGCGGAAGATCCAGCGGATCGGGCTCTCGGCCACCACGGGGAACCCGGCCAGGATCCTCTCCTGGCTGTCAGATGGGCGGCATGGCGAAGAACTGGTTTTTGTCCCCTCCGATCCAAAGGAGAAGCATTTCCGGTTTATCGTGGAGCCGGAAGAGGCCGGCCGTACAGAAGCCCTCATCAGGATCGTTGCCGGCAAAAAAGCGCTGGTCTTTGTGAACAGCCGGAGCGTGGCAGAGGCGCTCATGCAGGCGGCATCAGGGAGGGTGCAGAACCTGCATATCCACCACTCCTCCCTTGCCCCGGCAACCCGGAAATCTGCCGAGGAAGCGTTCCTGTCGCAGGATGGTGCATGTATCATCTGCACCAGTACGCTTGAGCTGGGGATCGATATCGGGGATCTCGATGTGGTGGTCCAGGTTGGCCCGCCCAACACGGTCTCCTCGTTCCTCCAGCGGATGGGCAGGAGCGGAAGGCGGGGAAAGGCGGCAAACGTGGTCTGGATCGTGAAAAATTCCTGTGAATTGCTCTGCAGCATCGCCATCATCGAGTGCGCGATGGAGAAGAGCGTTGAGAACCTCTATCCGCCAGAGAGACCCTATAATGTCCTCCTCCAGCAGCTCTTCCTCTCCCTGCACCGCAAGGGCCGGGTCTCAAAAAACGTGCTGGTACAGGAGCTTCTCTCCTATCCAGTGTTCGCCGGAATGGACCCGGCCGATCCCGACCGGATCATCCGTCATCTGATTGCTGAAGGATACATCACCAGCGATGGCGAGATGCTGATGCCCGGCACCGAGGCTGAAAGGGTGTTCGGGCGGTCGAACTGGAAAGACCTGTACTCGGTTATCCTCGGCGGGGGCGAGTACCGGGCGGTCACCCCGGATGGCGAGATGGTCGGGAAGCTGGATGCGCGGTTCGTGAACAGCCATGAGGACGGGGAGGTGACGCTGGGTGGCAGGAGTTACTCGATGGTGAAGTGCGACGACGACCACGATATCGTGGTCGTGGTCCCCGGGGGTACTGAATCCTCCCGCACCTTCTGGACGGGGAGCACGGATGAGGGATACTCCCCGCTGATCTGCAAGAAGATCCGCGCGATCTGTTCCCGGGGAAGTTCTGTTCTTCCCCTGCCGGCACCGGAGGCAGAACTTCTCGAAACTATCTTCCTATCGTTGCCGCAGGATCTTGGGAGATTTGGACTTTCAGTTACCGCACGAAAAGGGACCC
>JBFYKS010000219.1:0-4183 GCA_041305785.1 Methanoregula sp.
GATATGCCGGGTAATAGTATTCAGTTGCTACCCGGATTATTTAAACCGCGTGAAAGTGGAATTTTTTTACCGGTTTTTTTCCAGGTGACGGGAACAGTCCAGACACCAGCGACAATTGAGAACAACTCTGAAGTACCTGCCACGAGCATATCCACGGTACCGGATGAGCATCCTTATCTTTTTCGTTTCCCCACTCTATCCTGAGTGCAGGTGCAAAGACGCCCCTCGGGCACTGCAACCCAAACCGACCGGTGATTGAAATCAACAGGAAACTGATCTGCCAGATAGTTCTCAGTATCGTCATCATGGGAGCAGTTGCAGGGGCCGTATCCATGCTCATCCATGCCAGCTCACCGGTCCGTATCGGGGTGCTCCTCCCGATGACCGGCGATATCGAAGTGAGAGAGCCACTCGAGTGGGCAAAAGATAACATCAACCGGGCGGGCGGCATCGGGGGGAGACCGGTTGAACTGGTTTACCGGGACACAAGCATTGGCGATACTGTCGAAATGGCACACGAACTGCTCGCTGACGACTCCATACGGATCGTCATCGGGCCGCCAACCAGCGATGATGTCTTCCTGCTGGCACCGGCGTTCATCAAAGAAGAGAAGATCCTCATCAGCCCGTTTGCCACGTCCGGGGATATCATCAGGGCATTTGGCAAGAAAGGATATTTCTGGCGCACGACACAGGGGGACGTGGCACAGGTCAAAGTGATAATTACGCTCATGAAGGAGAAAGGGGCGAAACGGGTTGCGCTCCTCGCCGAGAACTCCACGTACGGCAGAACCTTCTATGACTGGACCGGGTTCTTTGCCACGGAATATGGTCTCGAACTTACGTCCATTCAGCAGTTCGAACCCGGAACCGGGGTTTCAGATGCAGATGTTGCAAGGATCCTCTCTACCGATCCGGAATATCTCATCGCCGTATGCGGGCCGGAAGATGCGGCCAGAATAAAAAAAGCCATTGACCGATCACATCAACCCATTCGCCTCTTCCTTGCCGATGCAGCGGTCTCTCCGGTACTCATAACGGCACTCGGTGAAGCGGCAGACGGGATCGAGGGGACATCGCCAACCGCTGATCCCACGACCGGCTTTGCGGTTGCCTACCGCGAGAGATTCAACCAGCTCCCTGCGGATTATGCGGCACCGGTCTATGATGCACTTCTTCTTGCAGCATATACCACTGCACGGCAGGATACGGTGCTTTTTGAATCACCGGCTGACTCGATCCGGGCCGTGGTTTACGGGTCCGGCACGCAGAAAGGCTGGGATGCACAGGAAGTGCACGAGGCCATCCTTGCGATCCGGGCCGGCACTACCCCTTCCATCAGCGGCGCAAGCGGACCGCTCGATTTCGATTCAGAATATGGTGTGGACCCGCTGGCAACGTACTACTCCCACTGGGTCATTGAGGACGGCACATTCCGTACCCTTGGCGTGCTGGGCTCGGCAAAGTCGGCAACAGCCGGTGCCAGCGGGGAGTCGGTCTCCCGGACCCGTGCCTCGGGAACCCTCATGATGCTCCCGGAGAGCAGCCAGGTACACTTCGAACCTCCCCAAAATCGAACGGATTTCCGGGCAGTCATTGTGGGCCCGTCGCAGGGCTGGCGGAATTACCGGCACCAGTCCGATGCTCTTGCGGTCTATTCGATGCTCCGGGAGAACGGCGTTGCGGACGATCACATCATCCTGATGATCTACGATGATGTTCCTCACGCAAAAGAGAACCCCCTGCGGGGTGACATCCACAATATGCCAAAAGGAGAAAATCTCCGGGCCAAAGCAGAAGTGGATTATACCGGTAACCAGGTGACTTCTGCCACGTTCAGGCAGGTTCTTTTGGGAGAACCAACGGATGAGATCCCGGTGGTCCTTGAAGGAACGCCCGGCACCGATGTCTTTGTCTATATCGCAAGCCACGGCATCCCCGGCGGGATCGTCTTCTCAGGCGGATCGCCCCCCCTGACCACCGGCGATTTTACCGGGATCACGGACATGATGTACAAGGAAGGGAAGTACCGGCAGATCGTCTTCTTTGTGGACACCTGCTTTGGGGAGAGTATTGCCACAAATGCCACGGCAAAAGGCCTCCTGTACTTCACCGGAGCTGCTGCAGGAGAACCCTCTCTTGGGGCCGTCTATGACCTCGATATCCGCCAGTGGCTTTCCGACGAGTTCACGTCAAGCACCTTAAGCGCGATCCGGGCGGATCCCGATATCACGTTCAGGGAACTGTATGTAACCACCTACGAGAGGGTGACCGGCTCGCATGTCCGGATGCTGAATACGGAAAATTTCGGGAGTATCGATCTTCCCGTGCGGAGGTTCCTCCAGCCATGAACCGTGACCGTCTCCTTGTCGCAGCTGCAGCAGCTGCCCTGCTCATTCTCCTGCTGGCCTTCATGGTCACCTCCCCGTCACCGGACAACGACCTCCCGATGGTCTACGTCATATACGGGTCGGAGAAAGGGGACCAGTCGTACACGGACAGCGCGTATCGTGGCCTGTTTGTCGCACAGGAAGCGATGCCGTTTGTCAAGCGCGAGTTTACAACCCTTGATCGGCCTGACCTGTCCGGAAGGCTGAAAAACCCCGGCAGGGAGAAGCCCGGGCTCGTCATCACGGTCGGGTATACCTATGCCACCGATACCCAACAGCTCGCAGAAGAGAACCCGGACACCCGGTTCCTTGCCATCGACCAGTCGGGCATCGGGTCACCAAATACGCAGGCGTACGAGATCACCTCGTACGGTGAGAGTTATCTTGCCGGCGTCCTTGCAGCATCAGCAACGAAGAGTCAGAAAGTTGGCATCATCCTCGGGGCGGAATCCGGGTTGCTCGATGCGTTCCGCCTGGGCTATATCGACGGGGCACGGGCTGCTGACCCTTCGGTGAAGGTCGATGTCGCGTACGTGAGCACGGGGTCGGAGAGGGGTTTTTCCGATCCGGCCCGGGCTGCGGGGATCGCCCGCGGAATGTACCTTGAAGGGACGGACGTGATCTTTACGGTTGCAGGATTCTCGGGTACCGGCGCGATCAGCGAAGCAAAGCAGGCACCGGGGCGGTACATCATCGGGGTCGATTCAGACCAGACGCATCTTGGCCCGTCAGTTATCCTGGCATCTGCCGTGAAACGGGTGGACCGGGTGGTATATACCGGGATTGGCGAATACCTGAACGGAACCTTTACCGGGGGTAACACGGTGGCCGGCCTCAATGAAGGCGTGACGGGCATTGCCTGCAACCCGCGATTTGAGACCTGCAATACAACGGTCAGTGCATGGGAAGAACGGGCACGCGAAGCAGAGGAGAGGTACCTTGCTACCCGCAGCACTGGCGGGTGACGGATCTCCCTTTTTAAGTCATCGTTGCATTACCATAATCCAGCCATTTCTGTCGTGTCCCGCTCCCGCACCATCATGACCGTTCCCTCTTCCATCCCATTGCACCCCCCGGTTGGGCCGGCCGGAAGAAAACCGCACTTCTCCAGCACCCGTATCGAGGCTTTGAGTTCGGGATAGGTGGTGGCAACGATACGGCGGACAGCCGGGTCAGAAAAGATTGCAGGAATCAGGTGCCGGACCGCTTCGGTTGCATACCCCCGGTTCTGGAACTCCTCCAGTACCGAGTACCCGATCATCACCGTATCATCAGATCCCTCCTTTGTGGCAATCCCGCCACTGCCGATAAGTACTCGGTCAGCACCACCCTCACCAGAACAAATCCAGTACCAGGAGCAGAAGAACGGGTCCGATCCTGCCGGGATCAGCGCGACAAAGTGGGAAAGGGCATCATCATCAAGGAGCGGGGGTGGCCAGGATGCCGGGACCGTTGCGTTGAGAAGCCGGCCCAGCCCGGCAGCATCGTGGTGAAGGTCGCAGGTGAGGATCGGGAGCGTGGCGGGAATGAGTTCCAGCCGCATGGTGGATACCGGGAGTTGGTGCATCATCAGAACTATCTGTTTTTTTTAATGAAATAGTGTACCTGCACCTATTTTTCTCCAAGGGGGCCGGTCCCGTTCAGAGTTACCAGCAACACGGGGAAAAAGGCACAGGACTCCGGCATCATACGGATAGTTCTTGGGAAGGTGGAATTTGGGAAAATGCCCGCAGGAAGGAATACACATAAAACCGATGGCGATCCACCTTCCTTATCGTCTGGTAACAAGGTCC
>JBFYKS010000220.1:0-3193 GCA_041305785.1 Methanoregula sp.
CGGAAGGTGCAGGGCACTGCGCCAAACTCTGCTTCCAGCACATCCAGCATCTCGTGGTGGGCGGCCGGGTCGGGAAGGTGGAGGTAAAACGGCGGGTCATAGGCAATGTGCTTCCGGGTCACGCTCCCGTTCCGGTCCCGGCACCAGAGGTCCACGCCATCCCGGTATGCCGCATCAAGGATCCACATCGGCATCCCCCGGGTCCTGGTTCCTGCGGATCTCAAGAAGTGCCGAGAAGACCATCGCCTCAAGCGGGTTGTCGCACCCGAAGAAGGCCTCGCTGGAATGGTTCTTTGCAAGGCCGGTCAGCCGTTTTGCGGGAGTACGGCAATCCCGGTCCAGTCTCTTTGTCACCCGTTCCCAGCGCTCTGCGAGGGATCGCACCCCGAGCCGGACACTCATAAAACTTCTTCCCATCCTGCTACACCTCAAGAGTGGTCTGTGCCTGCGGCCGGCCATCGCCCCGGCACCCGCTTCGCCCGGCGGTCATGCGCTGACGCGGGTCCGGCTCTCCGGGGTTCACGATCTCGATCAGCCGGTCAGCCTGCCGGGCCAGTGCGGCAAACGGCCGGTCCATTGCTGGGGCGTACAGGACAACAAGTGCTTCGCGGCCGGCCTCCTTGAGGGCAGACCCGGCCGGTTCGAGAAGCCGTTCTGCCGTTTCGAAGAGGGACGGATCGTGCTCGATGAAGATGATGGTGTGGCCCGCCTCGCGGATCACGGAAAGGAACTGGTCGGCAGTGAACGGGCGGCGGACTTCGAAGCTGGATGCCGATCTGCCGATATGCGAGATGAGCCGGGAGTAGTTCCCGCAGACAAAGAGGAAGAGGAAACGCTCAAGCTCGGGGTTGCTGTTGAGCGCTGCCAGGATCACCCGTTCCGGGGCGATCACTGCCGAGAATGTGCCCTGGCGGAGGGTGATGCCGGGGTGGAGCCTGATCTGCATAGCACCGGATCCCTGCTGTACGCGGGGGGAAAAAGGGCCGGCCTGCGGGGGGTGAAAGTGGCACAGGTCCGGCACAAACTATATTGGAGGGGATATTCCTATCACTGCACCGGGGTACGTGTATGGATGAGAAAAGACCGGCAACCGGTGGCGATGGCAGAATTCCTTCAGAGAACGCAGCGGCAACAGAACTTCCGGCAGCCATCCTGGAAGTGACGGATCTCACCTGGGAACGGGGGGTTGAGTCAGAAGCCCGGCCGGTTGCGGTGATGTTCTACTCGCCCACCTGTGCTTTCTGTCACCAGATGGAGCCCTATTTCCGTAATTTTGCCGGAGATTACCGGGACGTGGTCGTATTTGTGAAGATTAATATCCTCGCCAATCCCTGGACGGCGGAGCGGTATGGGATCCGGAGCACGCCCACGTTTGCGTTCTTCTGCAGCAAAAAACTTATCCGGCAGATGGTGGGGGCAGTCTACCCGGCTCTTTTAAAGAAGACCATCGAGGAGGTCCTTCTTCACGGGGAGGAATGTGCAAAGAACTCGACTGCCATCGATTACGAGATCACCGGCTACGGGTGAGAACCACCCCCGGTTCATTTCCGCACACGCGGCCGGCGGCGTTCTGTTCCGGCGAATAGATTATCGTTTCGGGAGGGTCCCGCGATCGTCACGTAATTGTGCGGCTGCACCCGCTCCGGTCTGCGGCTTCCCTGACCGCCTTTGCAACAGCACGGGTAACTCCTTTGTCAAGGATGTTGGGGAGGATGCGTGCGCGCCGGGGTTTTTGTACATAATCGGCGATGGCATGGGCTGCGGCGATCTTCATCTCATCGGAGATCCGGGTTGCCCGGGCATCGAGCGCTCCCCGGAATATTCCCGGGAAGGCGAGCACGTTGTTGATCTGGTTGGGGTAGTCGCTCCTACCGGTGCCGACCACGCCTGCGCCGGCATGCTGTGCCAGTTCCGGCATGATCTCCGGCTCCGGGTTTGCCATGGCAAAGACGATGGGATCTTTTGCCATGGACCGGACCATCGCTTCTGATATGATCCCCGGGCCCGACACCCCGATGACCACATCAGCGCCGATCATGGCATCCGCAAGCGAGCCGGCAAGCGCCGGCCGGTTGGTCTCTTCAGCAAGGATGAACTTGTACTTGTTCTGGTACAACCCCTGCCTGCCCCGGAAGATGGTCCCTTTCGTGTCACAGACAACGATCTCGTTTACCATGGTGCAGACATTGGGGTCGTACCCGATGCACTTGAGGAGCCGGCTGATGGCAAAACCGGCTGCCCCGGCACCACAGATAACGATGTTGAGATCGGAGAACTTCCGGCCGGTCACCCGGCAGGAATTGAGGAGCGCTGCAAGGACAACGACTGCGGTGCCGTGCTGGTCGTCGTGCATGACCGGGATGCCGAGATCCTGCAGGGCATCTTCCACCTCAAAGCATTTCGGTGCGGCAATGTCCTCGAGGTTGATGCCGCCAAAGACAGGGGCGATGTTCCGGACCTGGTCGGCAAAGTCAGTCTCGTAGTTCTCAAAACAGATGGGAAACGCGTCCACACCGGCAAATTTCTTGAACAGGATCGCTTTTCCTTCCATGACCGGGATCGCGGCATAGCCCCCGATATTTCCGAGGCCGAGAACCGCAGAACCGTCTGAGACGATGGCAATGGTGTTGGATTTGAGCGTATAGCGATAGGCAAGGTCGGGGTTTTTTGCAATCTCCCGACAGACTGCCGTTACCCCGGGGGTGTATACCCGGGAAAGATCGTCGCGGGTCTGGAGTGCGACTTTTTTCCGGATGCCCAGTTTGCCCTTGTACTTCGCATGGAGCGCGAGGGATTCCGCATAGATACTGCTGCTGCCCGGTGCAAATACCATGAGATTTTTCCTTAGTACGTCTGATAGCCGGCCCGGGCAATGAACCTGATGGTCTTTCACAGCAACCGGGTTTGTTCAGGCCCGGAAAATGAGGGGAAGATTACGCCTGCAGGTTTTGCTGCGATCTGCGCAACGTACCTTCCCTGGAACCGTGCGCCAGCCAGCTCGATCTCTCCTGACCGGCGGCTCCCATCGTTTCCGGCAATAGTTGAGGCCCCATATAGGGAGCAGCCGGTCATCTCATCGATTCGTAACTGCCCTTCGAATGTGTAGGGGAGCCCGGCGATTACCATGCCATGATGGAGCAGGGTTATATGAACACTCAGGATCGTAAATTCCTGCCCTCCATGCCGGGTTGCC
>JBFYKS010000221.1:0-12135 GCA_041305785.1 Methanoregula sp.
GCAGGAGCCGGAGGCCGGGACGCAGGAGTCGCAGGCCGGGCCGGAACCGGATCCGGCTGCTTTGGGATCACCACCCCGTCACGATCGAGCTCGATGAGCCCGGTCTCCGTGGCGCGGAAGAACCGGAACGACCCGCGGGGCAGGTACACCCAGAGCTCGCGGGAGATCCCGGGCCCGGGCGCAATGGCCCGGAGCGTTGTAAGAGCATCGGCTGCCTCCCGCTCGATAACCGGAAGCGGGCAGCGGAGCCGGCTGACACGCTTGATCCGGACATGGGCGGTCAGGAACATGCAGTAGATCACGAAGTTGCAGATCATGCCCGGCTCGTGCGCAAAGTGCCGGACCTCGCCCCGCTTCCGGGCGATCTGCCCGGCCTCGCGCAATGCAACGAGCGGCTGCCGGCCCCGGGTCATGACCGGCCCCCGATATTTCCGGCCGGAGTTTCGTGCAGCGGCCGGTGTTCACCTGCGGTACCGGAACGTTCCGTGATGAGATTGTGTGAGTCTATGCGATCATCTCCGCTTCAGATTTTTTTCATGTACCGGCCGGTGACTGCCCGGCGCTTCGTTTGGCCGGGCCGGCCAGAGTCGGCATCCTTTCACGCGTTATCCACAAAATTATATATGCTTTGTAGTATGGAGGAGGAACGCGTCCGGGGAATAACGCTAAATTCCCGTGAAAGAAGATCTGGTATCATGAAGATCTGCTCCATGCTCGTCATTGCGATCGTCTCTCTTGCCTGCATCCTTGCTGCCGGCTGCACCCAGCCGCAGGCGCCGGCCCCGACTCCCACACCAACGCTCGAACGCCCGGGCACCCCGGTAGGGACACCAATCCCGGCCACACCGGCCTGCTCCCTCACCCCCGGGCCAACGCAGGTGGTGCCGAACTATGAATCGGTCAGCATCACGATCGACCGGAACACCATCTCGGAAGACCCGACCATCACCACGCGGTTCAACGGCGGCCAGGGCCTCGGCATGGTGGAGACCATGACCGTCACGCTCATCCGCTCCGATTGCATAACGGACGTCCAGACCCGGGAGAACCCGGGCATCGGCACGAGCATCACCCAGATGGGCACGACAAAGACCGACCGCGTCAAAGTCGATGTCGTGATGACCTCGGGGATCGAGTACACGGTCATTGACGCCCTTTACCCGTTCCCGGCAAAGATCTGAAAAGGATAAATCCAGACTCTTTTTTTGATTTGTGCAGCCCCCCACTTGCGCCACCAGTCACCCGATGGAACGGGGCGCAGTGCGGGGGTCACAAAATCAGGTGCAGGGAATACGTCATTGTCGCGTAGCAGGGGAGTAACCATAGTAATTTTTACAAAAGGACGCTGTGGGAATAATTTCCTATGAAAAACGCGAAAAGAATATTGATGGGGGCTGATGCCCCCATACCCCCTAACGATGACTGCCGCCGCCCCCGCGGGGGCGCTCCCGCGGCGGCTTCAACTACCAAATCATAATACGTAATACAGGACTCGATGGTTCACGACAAAGGTAATACATCGTCATCGCAACCGGGGGCGCCACAGCGGCGGGGGTGAAACCCCCGGGAGCGTCAACAGTGTCCTGACAATTATCGTAAATGAAACCATACCTAAAAGAACTGACTTATGAGTTGAGGAACGCGGCACCCTCACTCCTTCCACTCGCTCAGCAGGTACCAGTACGCTTCGAGTGCTGCCTTTGCCCCGTCACCGGATGCGATGATGATCTGCTTGCTCTTCACGCTCGTCACGTCACCTGCCGCAAAGACCCCCGGGGTACTGGTCTTCCCGTTGATATCGACCACAATCTCCTTCTTCTCGTTGAGTCTGACGAGGTCTGCTACCATATCGGTGTTGGGGAGCCAGCCGATCTCGATGAAGACCCCGTCAAGTTCGAGTCTCTGCTCTTTTCCCTCCTCGTCTGCAATGGTCACTGCCGAGAGGAACTTTTCGCCTTCAAGGGCAGTGACGTGCGAGCCGGTATGAACCGTGATGTTCGTCTTCTCCTCAAGTTTCTTCACATAGACCGGATCCGCCCGGAGGGTGCTCCGGACGATCAGGTCAACGGATGCAGCAATCCCGCTCATCTCAAGAGCGGTCTGCAATGCCGAGTTCCCGCCCCCGACCACGGCAACCCGCTTCCCCTTGTAGAGCGGGCCGTCGCAGGTGGAACAGATCGAGAGGCCCCGGCCCAGGTACTGCTCCTCGTTTGCCACCCCCAGCTTCCGGGGCCGGTTGCCCTGCGCAAGGATGAGCGCCTTTGCCCGCACTTCGGCACCGGAAACCGTCTTTGCGACAAAGAGGCTGCCCTCTTTGGTGATCGCGGTGATCCGGTCGAGTTCGAGCCGGAGGTTGAGCTTGCGGACCTGCTCCTCGAACTTCTTCATCAGATCCTCGCCGGTCACCATCCGGTAACCCATGTAGTTCTCGATCGCCCACGACTCAAGCGCCTGCCCCCCGATATTCTCGCTGATGATTATGGTATTGAGCATCTTCCGGCCGCAATAGACCGCCGCCGTCAGCCCGGCCGGGCCGGCACCGACAATCAGCACATCGAAACTCTCGTCCGCTGTCGTCTCCCCGAAGAGCTCGTTCAAGCGCTGGGCATCGAAGCCGACAATCACCTCGTCATCCACCGTGATGACCGGCACCCCGCGCTGGCCGGAGAGTTCGATCATCTTCTTTGCGGCTTCGATGTCTGCTCCGACATCCAGGCTCTCGTACGGCACGCGGTACTTGTCGAGAAACGCTTTGGCCATCCGGCAGTACGGGCAGTTCTGCGTTGAATAGACGGTGACCCGGGTCATTATCCCAAAAAGGATCCGGGACAATATAAAGATGCCGGGCAGGATAAAAACGGGGGCAAATCAAAATCCAGCACAACATTCTTTTTACAAAGAAACCCCAATACAGCATGAAAGGAGGTCTGACCATCATTCCTGCATCGTGGCGCAACCGGTCTGCACTGGCAATCTTTTTTGTGCTGCTGTTGTATCCACTGCCGCACTCGCCCTGCCGTCCGGCACGGATGCTTTTGAACCGGTTGTCTACCTGGATTGCAACGAGGGGAGCGGCATGGTTGCCCTCGATTCCTCCGGGCACGGGAGTGCCGGCACCCTGCATAACGTGTCCCGGGTGGAGTCCGGGGTTTGCGGCGGTGCCCTGATCTTCGACCGGCCCCAAAATTATGTCAGCATCCCTTACCGGTCAACGAATCATCCGGAGAACGGGATCAGCGTCTCAACCTGGTTCTTCGTGGACTCGTTTGGCCGGCAGGATCTCATCTCCACCTGCCATAACGGGGGATACTGCCTCGGGTTCGGGGACGGGAACGATCTCTGGTGGACCGTTCATGTGCCCGGTGAAGGCGCAGTCTCGGTGAACGTGCAGCACGAAGGAATTACTCCCTGGAGATGGCACCACGTTGCCGGCGTGTATGACCAGAAGAGCTCGAAGATCTACCTGGATGGCGTCCTCCGCAACCAGGTCAATGCATCAGGGCCGGTTGTCTACGAGTCCCCCAATTATGTTATGCTGGGTGCACATGCCGGAAGTTACGACACGCCGGACCCCGTCTGCCCCAATTACCTTTACGGCGGGCTGGATGAGGTCCGGATCTATGACCGGGCAATCCCGTACAGCCAGATCATGGACGACCGTTTCCGGTGCCCGCAGGTCTCGTCTGCTCCCCCCGAGATTATCCGGCTGGCAAACCCGCTTGAGACCTCCTGCAACGATCCTTCCGGTCAACTGGCCCTGGGCCCGGGCGAGAGCGTGGTCCGGACCCTTGAATTTGACGATGCGGAGATGACCGGCAGCTGGGACGTCCGCATGCAGCCGGGCTCAACGCTCGTGGTCAACGCATACGATCAGTACTCGCAGGTTAACCCGGATGCATGGCATGTGGAGATACGGGATGAGACCGGCCGGATCGACCGGTCCATTGCGTTTGCGAACACCAACAACGCACCGGTTGATGGCGTCATCGCGTCGGGGAACGCAACGGTCACCCTCAGTTATTTCGACGGGACCGGCCGGTTCCCGGCAACCGTTTCCGTCCGGTTTACGGCTATTGCCCCGCCACCTCCGCCGCCACTGCCCACGGAGCCGTTCCTGAATCCGATCATCGTGATCTACTCGGCATCCTGGGCAACCCTTATCGCCCTTATCCTCGTGATCTTCTGGCTGCACCAGCGACGGGTAAAACGGCGGGAGATGCAAGCCGCAGAAACGGCAGCGGAAACAACGGATACAAAAAAAGATTAAAGGGTGACTTCCCGGAACTGCTTGGCAAAAACGCCGCAGATGGGGCACTTGTCCGGAAGTTTGCCAACCTCGATGTTCCCGCAGACCGGGCAGAGATAGACCTTCTCGCGCGAGAGATCGGAGCCCGACTTGATCGCGGCGAGCGCCTTTTTGTACAGCCCGGCATGGACCTCTTCTGCTTTCATGGCGTGGGTGAAGGCAAGCACCGCATCACTGCGCTTCTCGGCTTCCGCCGCCTTGATGAACTCGGGGTACACCATGCTGAACTCATGGGTCTCCCCCTCGATACTCGCCTCTAGGTTCTTTGCGGTGATGTCGATTGCGCCAAGCACTTTCAAGAGCTTCTTTGCATGGATCGCCTCGGCTTCCGACGCGGCTTTGAAGAGCGTTGATACGCTCTTGAACCCTTCTTCAGCAGCCTTGTCAGAAAACGCCTGGTATTTCCGGTTTGCCTCGGATTCGCCGGCAAGCGCCGCCTTCACATTCTCGATTGTTGCCATACGAAAATCATGGGAGGGGCGCTCACTTAAACATTCGTTAACCCGCGTTTTAAAAACGGGAACGGATCATTTGAGTATATTTATTATAAAATAATACAAAGCATTGCTGTTCAAACAAAACCCCTTACCGGGGTGCAATGAAAGGATACGGGTACCATGAAGAAGATGAAAGACCTCCCCCTGCTCGACCGGCCCCGGGAGAAGATCGCCCGCAAAGGGGCGGCGGCGTTGAAGGATGAGGAACTCATCGAGGCCATTATCGGGCGGGGAACCAAAAACCGCGATGTCCGCACCATTGCCCGCGAGATCTGCCTGCTGGTGGGAGAGCAGAAACTGCCGGTACGGTACGATGACCTCGCCTCGCTTGAGGGGGTCGGGCCAACAAAAGCGTCCCAGATACTCGCGTGTTTTGAACTGGGCCGGCGGTATTTTGCTGAGCCGGGTTCGCAGCCAAAGGTGACAAAACCCGACGATATCTTACGGCTCCTTCCCGATCTCGCGTCCCGGCGGCAGGAGCACTTCATCTGCATCACGCTCAACGGGGCCGGCGAGGTGCTCGGCAACCGGATCATCACGGTAGGTCTCTTAAACCACAGCCTCGTCCACCCGCGGGAGGTCTTTGCCGACGCCATCACGGACCGGGCGGCGTCGGTCATCTGCGTACACAACCATCCTTCGGGATCGCTTGAGCCAAGCAGCCAGGACATCGCCATAACGCAGCAGCTCAAGGAGGCAGGAGCACTCATCGGCATCCCCCTCATCGACCACATCATTGTCAGCCGGAACGGCCATCTCAGCATGCGGGAACGCGGCCTGCTGTAAAAATTCACCACCAGCCCGGCCCAAAGGAACGGTGCGCTAATTTTATGTACCGGGATGATGACTGTTCATCACGAAAAAACCGGGGGATCACGCTTTTGCCAACAACCGTTCTCTTTGTAGATGATGAGCCGGTCTTACGGGACGTATCAAAGCGGTTCCTTGAGCGGGAAGAAGATCTCATTGTTGAGACCTGCGCCTCGGCAAAGGAGGCCCTTGCTGCACTGGCAAAGAAACGATACGATGTCATCGTCTCGGATTACGAGATGCCCATGATCGACGGGATCGGTTTTCTGAAGATGCTGCGGGACGCGGGGGATACCACGCCGTTCATCATCTTCTCCGGCAAAGGACGCGAAGAGGTGGTCATCGAAGCCTTGAACAACGGGGCGGACTTCTACATCCAGAAAGGCGGCGATCCAAAAGCCCAGTTCGTTGAACTCAAAAACCAGATCTGCCAGATCACAAGGCGCAGGCGGGCGGAGGCGGCACTCCAGCAGAGCGAGGCACGCTACCGTCTTATCACGGACAACATGAGCGACTCGGTCTGGCTCATGGACAAAAAGTTCCGGCTCACCTTCATCAGTCCGTCTGCGGAACGCAGACGAGGGTTCTCCATCCAGGAACTGCTCGATCTGCCGTTTGCAAACCAGCTCACGCCGGAATCCGCCACGGCATTTGAAACGTTTTTTTCCGAGAACTTCTCTTTGGAGAAGCTGGACCAGGTTCATCTGCCTCTCTCTGCGACAACCGAGCTTGAGTTCCGGATTAAGGATGGTTCTGCGTACTGGGCGGAGACCACGCTGTCCCTGATCCGGGACGGGGATGGCAGGCCATTTGGCTATGTCGGGATGGCCCGGGACATCACGGAGCGCAAGAAGGCAGAGGAGAAGATCTTAGCCTCCCTGCATGAGAAAGAGATCCTCCTCAAGGAGATCCACCACCGGGTGAAGAACAACCTCCAGATCATCGCAAGCCTCCTCTATCTCCAGTCCATCAGCATCACCGACGAGTTCACGAGCGGGATCCTCATGGAGAGCCGGTCGCGGGTGACCTCCATGGCGCTCATCCACGAGAAACTGTACCGGTCCGAGGATCTTGCCCTGATCCCGTTTGCCACTTATCTCGAGGGTCTCATCGGGAACCTCAGGGACGCGTACGGGATCTCCGATGCCCGGGTTGCCATCAGCGTCACGATCACCCCCCCGGACCTCTCGCTCAATATCGGGACCGGGATCCCGTGCGGCCTCATCATCAACGAGCTCATCTCCAATGCCATGAAGCATGCGTTTGGTGACGGGAAAAGCGGGGTGATCACCATTACCATGACGCAGACGGACCCGCACCGGTATTCGATGGTGATCGCGGACAATGGCCCGGGCTTCCCAAAGGAGACTGACTTCCGGAATACCCCGACGCTTGGGTTGCAGCTGGTCACCAGCCTTGTCCGGCAACTCGACGGGGAGATCAGCCTCGACTGCACCAGCGGATCCCGGTTCACGATGAATTTCCAGTCCATCGAAGATTACCAAAGGACCTGAGACCCGCACCCGGGTTTTTAATACGGCGAAAAAACGGGATCAGGGATTGAGGTTCTTCCCGATTGCCCTGCCCTTTGCATACGCGGCATCCAGGAGATCGGTCCTTGTCGTGATGTCCAAAATGGTGTCCATATCGTTAATGAGCAACTCTTCTGAATACTGGCAGTCGATGATATCGAACCAGGCTTTTGCGGTCAGTTTTGCCCCGACAAAGACCTCGGGGATCTTCATGCCGGAGATGCAGATGAAGAGCCCGTGGCGCACCTTCTTCTTCTCCGGTGCAACCAGCGACTCTTCCCGTACGTACTTTGCCATGAAGAAGACCTGGCACCGGTCCATGAAGCTCTTGAGTTTGCCGGGAATACCCATGGTCATCACGGGGGTTGCGACAATCACGCTGTCGGCATCCCGTATCTTCCCGTACAGCTGCTGCATGTCGTCGTCCATGATGCAGGTGTCGTGCTCTTTGCAGAACATCATCTCCATGCACGGCTGGAAATCGAGGTTGTTGATGAGAATGGTTTCGGTACTGCAGCCGGCATCTGCTGCGCCTTTGAGTGCCTGCGTTAAGAGTTTTGCCGTATTCCCTTCGGGGAGGGGGCTCCCCAGGATCCCGATGACCGTGCCTGCCATACTATTACTTTGGGGAAAAGTTGCCCAATATAGTTTTCCACCGGGAACGATTTCGGATGCGACTTTTTTCCAGCACAACCAATATATATCTCTCCGGTAAAGTGAAGGTTGGTGAATTCCTTGACCGAACAGAAAACGTACAATGCCGGCCAGAAAGTCGGTCCCGGCAAATATGTATGTATTGACTGCGGAAAAGAGCTGACCCTTGATGCGAGCGAGCAGGACCTGCGCAAGTGCCCGTCCTGCGCCTGTGAAGAGTACCAGTGCTTCCCGATGACGCACATCCGCCCGGACATCAAGACCCCGGAGGATGTCAAAAACCCGCCCAAACGGGGCAAGAGCAACATCTGATCCCAATTCTTTCTTTTCGCATCGCAGGCATGAATACTGGTGCATAACCCCGTATTTTTTAAAAAAAAAAATGCGGAGTAATTCACCAGGATCGTTCCAGGATGGAGATTTTAAAACATGGTGAATGTCTCAAAGAAAGGGCAGGTCTTCAAATGCGAGATCTGCGGTAATGTTGTCGAAGTCAAAGAGGCCGGCGGCGGGGAACTGATCTGCTGCGGCGAACCCATGGTACTGGAGGAGTAAATTATGGTAGTTAAAAAACCTGGAGTAAAAAAGCCAGCCCCAAAGAAAGCACCGGCAAAGAAGCCGGCGGTTGCAGCGGGGAAGGCAAAGACCCTTGCAGGTCTTGAGAAGAAGATCGGCCACGTCCCGAAGTTCTTCAAGGAGCTGACCACAAAAGAGCCCGAGATGTTCAACCTCGTCATGAAGTTCGAGGACCACATCTGGAGCGACGGGAAGCTCTCGAAGAAGACCAAGAAGCTCATCGCCATCGCGATCGCCGCGGCACTCCGCGACCAGCACGCGGTGCGGGCGCAGCTTGCGGGCGCAAAGAACGTTGGCTGCACGAAGGCCGAGGTGGAAGAGGCGCTCCGCGTCACGTTCCTCCTCTCGGGAATGCCGGCGTACGTGTACGGCAGGGCCCAGCTCGACGACGTGATGAAGTGAGGATCCGGTCATGACTGAACCTCAGGAATGTCTCTCGTTTCCCAGTATCGGGGAACCTGCACCGGACTTCGAAGCCGAGACCACGCACGGGCCGCTGAAACTCTCAAGCCTGAAGGGAAAGTGGGTGATCCTCTTCTCCCACCCGGCCGATTTCACACCGGTCTGCACCACGGAGTTCCTTGCGTTCAGTGCCATCAACGATGAACTCAAAGCGCTCAATGTCCAGCTCGTCGGCCTCTCGGTGGACAGCGTCTCCGCCCACCTTGCCTGGGTGCACGCGGTCAAAGAGAAGATGGGCGTCCAGATTCCGTTCCCCATCATCGCCGACCTGACGATGAAGGTCTCGAACCTGTACGGGATGATCCACAAAGGCCAGAGCTCGACTGCTGCGGTCCGTGCGGTCTTCTTCATTGACGACAAAGGGATCATGCGGGCCATGCTCTATTACCCCCTCTCGAACGGCAGGTACATGCCCGAGATCCTCCGGATGGTCAAAGCGTTCCAGACCTCGGACAAGTACAAGGTGGCAACACCGGCGAACTGGCAGCCGGGCGACAAGGTGGTTGTCCCGGCACCGAAGACTGCCGAGGAGATGGCAAAGCGGCCAACCGAAGGATACGAGTGCAAGGACTGGTACCTCTGTTTCAAGAAGATCTGAAACTCTTCAGAACCACTCTTTTTTTGTCGCCCTGCAGGGCGATCCCGATTGGATCCTGATCAACCGAACGTTGTTTTTCCCATTTCAAACGCGATCACAATCGCGATGGAAAACCTGATCCGGATCAATCATACCCTGATTTTTTCATTTCAATCGAACCCTGATTGAAAAATTTTCAGCAGACTTTGATGATAAAAATTTGAGCGAACCCTGACTGAAAGAGGTGGCAGGGATCCGCCTCTCCGGCGTGGACGCCCGCGCCTGCTCATGCAGATCCGTTTAACTTTTCACAACCGGACCTTGATTGATTTTTTTTCGGCAGACTTTGATTGAAAATTTTCAAGCAGACTTTGATTTTTTTATTTGAAACGCGATCATGATCGCGATTGAAAACCTGATCCGGATCGATCGGATCCTGATTTATTCTTTTTTTTGGACTTTGAAGGGAAGACTACCGGCCGCATTCAGGACACCCGATCATCCGGCTCACCCCTCCTCTTCCGGCACCGCTTCCTGCTGAACGGCAGGGGCGGACTCATCCCCGGCACCGCTCGCAGTATCCACTCCCCCATTCTCCGCGTCCGCCTTCTCCGGCGGGTGCCGGAAGAAGATCCCGAGGATGACGAACGGGAAGAGGTAGAGCATGTCGATATACGGCATGTTGGCGAGAACAAGGGTGATGCCGAGCAGGGAGACGCCGAGCGGGACGAGGAACTTCTTCTGCAGGAAGAGCACCTCGGGCCGGGTCGTCCCCGGCTCGATCAGCGCAGGATTGTTTGCGGCATAATGCCACTGGACGACCAGCAGCGTTGCGAGCGCGAAGTAGTTGAACTGGAAGAGGACCGCCGATACCGGTATCCCGACCCGTTCATCGGAGAAGGTCTGGGTGAACGGGACAAAGACCACGATCATCAGGGAGAGGAGATGGAGGTGAACGAACCGGAAGTCCACGGATCTCATGCGGTGGAACATCTGGAAGTAGAAGAGCCAGAACATCCCAAGGATGATGAACGCGCCGAAGAAGTCGACGACCGAGAGTATCGTCATCCCGACATAATTGTCGATGGCCGCGTCGCTCATGACGGCGTTCTGCTGCGGGGACTGGATGTTCCGGACAAGGAGCGTCATCGTGAAGGCATAGATGCCGTTTGTGATCCGCTCAAGGTTGACCTTGCTGATGGGTTCCATTACTCTGCTGAAACGTTGGTATGTACAGAAGGGGTTCTTCTCCTTTTTGGTTTGACGGGGCGGCGGGTATCCGGCCCGGTGGCCGGTACGCCAACCCAACCCTTTTTTACCCTGCCATGCCAAGAACTCAAGTGTATGCCCATCAAGGTCCTCGCGTTTGCCGGCAGCCCCCGCCGGCACGGGAACTCCGAGACGCTGCTCGACTGGGTGCTGGGGTCGATGATCGAGGAGGGGGACGTGAGCGTCGAGAAGATCGCCCTCTCGGAAGCCAACATCCATCCCTGCAATGGCTGCAATGCCTGCGAGAAGCTCAACAAGTGCGTCCAGCGCGACGGCATGGACGTGGTCCACGACAAGCTGATCGCCGCGGACTGCATCATCCTTGCCTCCCCCATCTTCTGCATGGGGATCGCTTCCCAGCCCAAAGCCTTGATCGACCGGGCGCAGGTCTTCCGCTCCCGGAAGTACGTGCTGAAACTCCCGGTCGTCCCTCCTGAGCGGAAGGGAAAACGCCTCGGCGTCTTTCTCGCAACGGCCGGCCAGGACTGGCCTCATGTCTTTGATGCCGCCGTCCCCTCGGTCAAGTGCTTCTTTCATGTCATCGATGTGAAGGATGCCGACATCCACTACCTGATGGTCAACAACGTAGACGAGAAGGGGGCCATCGAGAGGCATCCGAACGCAAGGAACGATGCGATCAACCTGGGAAAGGCAGTCGTGGCAGAGTTACGAAGCCGGCTCGCAGTGCAGAGGTGAACTCAATGTCTATTGTGGTCCTTGGTATCTCGGGAAGCCCGCACCGGCACGGCAACACGGAGACGCTGCTCGACAGTTTTCTTGACGGGGCAAAGGATGCCGGTGCAACGGTTGAGAAGGTTGTCTTAAAAGACCTCGACTACCAGTCCTGCCGGGGGTGCAACCTCTGCCACAAAACCGGTACGTGCGTGGTGCAGGACGACGCCATCGCAATCTTTGACCGGATCCTTGCCGCCGACTGCGTTGCGATCGCCTCCCCGATCTACACGATGGGGATCACCGCGGAGGTCAAGAGCCTCATCGACCGGGGGCAGTACCTGTGGGCACGGAAGTTTGTGTTGAAGACCCTCTTTTTTACCGATGAACACATCAAAAGCCACAAGGGGATCTTCATCTCAACGGCCGGCCAGAACTGGGACCATGTCTTTGACGGGGCATTTCCGATGATCACCGCCATCTTCAACGGCACGGGGTTCGAGTATTACGACAACGTCATCGCCAACAACATGGACGAGTACAAGGGGATCAAAAACCACCCGACTGCCATGAAAGAGGCATACAGCAAAGGGGGAGAAGTTGTGCGGGTCTTAAGAAAGATCCGGGGGCTGGACGAGTAAGACCCGAAAAATCAGAGAAGGGAAAAGGATCCAAACAGGATCGCAACCGACGCCCCGATCAGGAGGATGAAGACCGGGATGTTCCACGCCAGGACCTTTTTGCCGTCAAGGATGCTGACCGGGAGCAGGTTGAAGGTGG
>JBFYKS010000222.1:0-41914 GCA_041305785.1 Methanoregula sp.
TCATCTGGATAGCATTGGTCATGACCGGAAGTGACATACCGGTCACATCCGGGTTGGTATATTCGATGTAATAAACCATTGAAGGCTCGGTCATGGAGCCATCGAAATTATGCAGCCGTGAAATTGTTGTCAGGTAATAGTCCTGCTTATTGAGCAGGGCCGGCTGGAAACTGGTCATGCTGTTGTCTGCCGGTGTAAGGAGGGTCATCTGGTACGGGGCGGTAGACACGGTGTCATTGTACCATGTGGCCATTGCCCAGAATTTGCCGGAGTCCATCTCGATATCCGTCATGATATACCGGGTTCCCAGCACGTCTCCAATAGCATTCGTGGTATCTTCGGATGTCGACATGAAGTATGCTGCGGCTCCATCATCTCCTGCAACGCCCTGCTGGAACGGGTTTGCATTAGGAATGCGTTTGGCAATATACGTAATCAGGTGACCATAGTCCCACCAGGACATTACGCCGTATGCGTGCTCAGGATACTGGAATGTGTTCTTATCATAGATCTTGTTGTAATCAAGACCGGGATCCGGCGTATTGCCCTCCATCCATTCGAGCGACTCCTTCCAGTCTGCATTCATCTGGTACCCTCCGGAAGAAACATTAGTAAATGTCAATGAAACCGAAGTATAGACAAAGAGCAGACTGATACCAACAACCGCAATGGCTGCTGCAATGAAAAGATAATTCGGCATTGTGGCGCCCGGGCTCTTCTTTGAACTTCGTTTTGCCTTTTTACTGCGACTGCCTGCACTCTCGTGATCATCCTGGTTTTTCTGGTCTCCATGGCCGTTAGCTTGGGTTTGAGCGAGTAAGCGGCGGATCTCCGGGCTGCAATGCTCAAGGACAAAACTCGCCGTTACCGCGGAGAGTAATGCGATATTGATTGCAAGATAGTACTCGTACCTGACATGCTGGATGGTGGATGCCAGCATGATGAGCGACCAGACAAGGGCGAAGACATGTTCCGGGTGCTCGTTCCGGGCATTCTTGTAGATCATGACAATGATACCGGTAACGAGGAGTATGAGACCGTAATTGAACGTCACCCACGCCATCTCTGCAGTCCATCCCCGGGCTTCCTGGACGGTATCGGTCACCGGCGCCTGTCCGAAGAATGAGAACATGCTGTAAATGAGCAGGTTGTAGATCTGTGGACTTAAGAGATACAATATGATTACAACGACAATCCCACATCCTGCGAGCACTGCGGGATACAGGATCCTGTCCCTGCCTTTCAGGTAAACCTGCATGAGATAAAGCAGACCAGTTCCCGCGATCATCCCAACATACGCAAAGATATGCCCAATAGTGTAAGCGGACAGGTTAATCCCCTCATTTTTAAAACCGAATGCGGCAAGACCGATGATTGCGATGATGAATATAACGGTATTAATGAGAAGGAGGTATTCACTTGTCCGGTTCTTGTACACATCAATCACGAACTGGATGACGGTGAAGATCCCTGCAATCATGGCAAAGAGGATCATCGTTGGCATAACAAAGAGGCCAAGCAGGTAGGCGATTCCGGCGAGGCACGCAAAGAGGAGTGTCTTTTTATACGTTGTGAAGTTCGTCAGATCCGTCTTCTGGTCCTTCTCGGAAAGGAGTGCATACATGTAGAACAGGCAGAAAATGGTAGAAAACAACACTTCTGCAACGTGGTGGTCGATATAACCATAGAACGAACGGTAGTAGAACTGGCCGGTTATGATCGCAGTAAACCCGGAAGCAAGGAGCCCTGTCTTCCAGTCCCCGCAGGTCTTCCCGACAAAATACATCACGGCAACCGTTGCCGCACCCAGGATCGGTCCGGTAATGAGGGCAATGCCGATGATTTCAGGCCGGGTTGTTGCCCCGGTAATCATGCAGAAAAAGGCAATGATCATGGGGAACAGGGGGCCCCAGTAGATATTCGACCCGAACGGGTACAGGGTCATGGGATCGAACCATGCATACTGCAAATTATTGGCAAGCATTTGTTCGGTCTGGCGGAGATTATAGAGCGGGTCATCGGGTGCCACCATCGATAACAGATCCGTATTGCCTCCCATTGCAAACATTGGAAGGAGACGCAGCCAGAGCGCAAAAAGCGAGAAGAACGCCACAAGCCCGAATATTAAATAGGAACGATTATTTTTGAGATCGAACGCCACCATGAAATCAACCTTTTCTTTATTAGTATAATTCGGTTGAACTCATTAATAAATATGGTAAATCTACAGAATGCATTTTAATTCGGCTTCAAACTGGCGTGATTTCTCCTTCCAGCTGTGGTTCTCAAGGTTGATGGAATACGTTACGGGATCTTCCATCAGCGTCCTGATATGGTCAATATATTCTTTCTGCGTCCGGTATACCCGGAGGTGGGGCCCCCCGATCCGCGTCACATCGGGGATCGGTCGCATGATGATGGGTTTTCCGCACGCTGAATATTCAAAGAATTTATTGGGAAGAGCGATATCGCCCCATTGCGGGGGGGATAAGGGAATCGTGCAGGCATCCATGCAGGCAATATAGCGGGGCAACTCCTGGTAGGGTTTCGTGCCGGTAAAAATCACCCGGTCAATAACGCCCATGCCCTCTGCAAGTGACCGGAGTTCGTCCTGGTAGCCGGTAAAAAGGGATCCTCCAACTATCAGCAACCGTGTTTTCGGCCGGATTTGCAGGATTTCCGGAAGGGCACGAATCATCTCGTCGAGCGCATACCAGCGCTCAACACTGCCGGAGAATCCGATGACAAATTCATCCTCTCCTATGCCAAGTTCCCTCCTTGTATCCCCTCCCTCCATAGGCCTGAAAATGTCCGTATCCACGCCATTGGTAATCAGGCCGGCAGAAAAGCCAAGCCCGCTCAGTTTTTCAACCAATGATGGAGAAACCGTGGTGATCCTGTCAGATCGCGAGAGATTATGCCGGGTAATTGCCCAGACACTTTTTCGAACAAGCTCCTGTAAAAACGAGTTCTTGAAATATGCGGCAGCAGAGTCCGGAAACCAGTCCTTGAGATCGAACAGGACCGGAACATGATATTTCTTTGCAGCACGGATTACGGCGGTACCTGCAAGGACGTTTGCTGCAACGATTACATCAAATCCACCATCCCGCACGAGCTGGTTGAACCAGTAGAAATGATACGGTGCATTGAATGTGTAATGCAACAAGGGACTCTTTAGGGAAAACTGGGTTGCCTCCTCAACCTTTAACCGGGTCGGTCGTGCCTCACACCGGCTGACATGGAAGTGTGCAACATGCACTTCGTGGCGCGTTGCCATATCCTCGAAAATATAGTGATGCCGGGATGGTATCGGGTGATGGATGTAGTCCTGGGTTGATACGAGGAGGATCTTCATAGTTTTTTTAAACAACTCCGATCTGCAGGGGGTACAAGGTTTCCTGCCCTATTATGGTTCGTGGGAAGATTGCCGGTCATCTGGCGCGGGAGGTCTTTGATCCTTGCCGGAGAACCTATTGCAAGCATATGGTCTGGAACATCCCGCGTCACCACGGCGCCGGCAGCAACCAGGGCCCCTTCTCCTATACATACCCCGGGAACAAGGGTGGTATTGGCACCAATTGCGGCGCCTTTTTTGATACGTGGTCCTTTCAGCCCCCCGATACGGGAAGGGGGATACCGGTCATTGGTGAGGACCGTGTTCGGCCCGATGAAAACAAAATCCTCGATGATGGTATCGGTCGGGATATAGACCATGCTCTGCAGGCTGACGTTATTGCCGATGCTGCAGTTCCCTTCGATGACGGTGGCAGTGCCAATGGCTACCTGGTTGCCAATACGGGTTTTCTCGCGGATAACGACATTGTGTCCGGTCTGGAAATCGTCGCCGATCTCGACATCGCAATAGATGATGGTTCCTGACCGCAGTACAGCATTCTTTCCAATAGTAGTGCCAGGAAAATCGGTCTTGTTGAGGTTATCCCGCGAGGGAAATCCAAGAGTTACCGGCTCGAAAATCTGAACATTCTGTCCGATGGTATTTTTTCCATATTCTTTCATTCCACGGTCACGCTCTTTGCAAGGTTTCTTGGTTTATCCACGTCACATCCCATGGCAACTGCAGTATGATATGCGAGAAGCTGGAGAACGACAAGGGCGCAAAGCACCTGTACGAACACCGGGGCCTGGGGGATGCTAATGAAAATATCGGCAATATCCGCAAGTTCGGTGTCAGCACCACAACCCAGAGCAATTACCGGTGCACCCCTTGCTTTCATCTCTTTGATATTGGAAAGCATCACACCATACGTCTCCCCCGGCATGCAGAGGGCAATGACTGGTGTTTCGGTGGATAAGAGTGCAAAGGGCCCATGTTTCAACTCTCCGGCCGCATATCCTTCTGCGTGGATGTAGGAGATCTCTTTCATCTTGAGTGCGCCCTCCAGGGCAACCGGATAAAACGGGCCACGGCCAACATAAAAGATGCTTGACGCATCCCTGCACAGGCTGACCACTTCTGTAAGATCCATGAGGAGAACTTCCTCAATTGCCTGGTGGGCTCGCTGGAGCATATCATCACACTTCCTGCCACAAACGCAGTTAGCGATCTGCATCAGTACGGCCAGCTGTGCAATAAAGGATTTTGTGGCGGCAACACTGATCTCGGGTCCTGCCCGCATGAAGATGGTGGTATCTGCGGTTCTGCTGATGGTACTACCAAGCACATTGGTGATGGCAAGTGTCCTGCAGTTATGTGCTCTTGCCTGCCGGAGTGCCATGAGGGTATCTGCAGTCTCACCGGATTGCGTTATCCCGATCACGAGCCCCTCGATTGGGGGAGGGAAGTACCGGAACTCTGATGCATATTCCATCCTGACGGGGATCCCACAGGATCCTTCGAGAAGATACTTAAAGATGAGTCCTGCATTAAACGAAGATCCGCATGCAACAACCGTTATGGTTCCGGGATTTTTGAGGGTTTTTGGCAGGGCCTCCATATCGACAGACTGGATGGTATTGTAGAATGCGAGCGGTTGTTCGTATATCTCCTTGAGCATGAAATGCGGGTATCCGCCCTTTTTAACATCCTCAAGTGACCAGTCAATTAATTCCACTTCGCGATTGACGGGCTTTGCCTGATTAAATATGTCAACCTTCACCTGGGTGATGGACGCAACATCTCCGTCCTCCAGAAAGATGGCCCGCTCGGTATGTTCGATGAGGGGCGTCATATCTGAAGCGGTGAAGTTCTCCCCATCTCCGATGCCAATGACCAGCGGGCTTGACTGTCGAACCGCGATAA
Organism: Methanoregula sp.; assembly: GCA_041305785.1. Taxonomy (GTDB): domain Archaea; phylum Halobacteriota; class Methanomicrobia; order Methanomicrobiales; family Methanospirillaceae; genus Methanoregula. The sequence goes on from JBFYKS010000222.1 coordinate 5,264, forward strand.
GGCGTTCTTCTGCGGGGGTCATTACGAGGAGGGCAAAAGACCCTTTAAGTAACGGGACCACTTCCCCAACTGCCACAAGCAGGTCTTGTTTCCTGCGATATGCTTCTTCGATGAGATGAACGATAACTTCTGTATCAGTATCGGATTTGAACACATGCCCGCGGGCAAGAAGCTGGCGTTTGAGCTCGCTGTAATTTTCAATAATACCGTTATGGACAAGCGCTATTTTTTCCGTACAGTCTGTATGGGGGTGGGCATTTGCATCGTTTGGGATACCATGGGTGGCCCACCGTGTATGACCAATACCGGCCTTCCCTTTCAGGTGGAGTGCTGCGCCGGCATTTTCCGTGATCCGCCCTTTATGTTTGTCAAGGCAGAGCACATCTCCCATCGTGGCAACACCAAAAGAGTCGTAGCCGCGATATTCGAGTTTTTTCAAACCTTCGACAATGACCGGGGCCGCCTCCCGCCGCCCGATATACCCGACGATTCCACACACGTTATACCACCGTGGATCCGTCCGGAATGATCCGTGACGTAATGCGACTCTGCCCCTCGATATTGACGTTATTACCCAGTATTGAATTTTGAAATGTTGAAAACGGCCCGCTCATTACAGTGTCACCCAGAATCGCACCGAATTCTGACCGTATGGCAGAGCCCTCGATCTCCATCAGGCCGGTTGATATGGATGCAGAAGTGTGATCGGCAAGCAAGCACCGTTCACCAATAATGGTGTTCACCATTCTTGAGTGAGATCCGATGGATGTATCATCCATGATAAGGCAGTCACCAAGCAGGGTGAAGGGCTCAAGGGTCACCCGCGAACCAATGCTGGTATTTGGCAGGATGCAGCAGTTTGGTCCAATAGTGCAATCATTCCCAATCACCACCGGCCCGGTTATTACGGTGTTGGGCCCGATGGTGGATCCTTTTCCAATATGCACTACGCCCGATATAATGGCCTGCCTGCTGGTGATCCCTTCACGACCCGGTGATATTTGGTGTAACAGGCGCCGGTTCATCTTGAGGAGATCCCAAGCGAAGATTGCGTCCTGCCAGTCATCTGCAGGAACACCCTGCACCCGTATACCCTGTTGGATCATGGCCGCTATTGCATCCGTGAGGTCATTTCCTTTGATGTAAGAGAAGATCTCTTTTTTAAGCGAGTATATCCCGGTACTGACCATCAGGCTCTGGGCGTGTTCAGGCTTTTCCACGATCTCCATGACATACCCGTCCTGTAACATCACCACCCCGAAGTTTGAAGGATTGGGGTGTTCCCGTACGAGCATCGCATTCGATTTCCCCAATATCCGTGCAATTGAGTGGGGGTCGATGTAATTATCCCCGGGCAGGACAAGGAAATCTCCCGTTATCTTTGACTCTGCGCACTGGAGGGCATGGGCGGTGCCCAGTTGTTTTGGCTGGATGACAACCTCAACGGGAACCTCGAGTTGGTTTAAGAACCGGATCACCTGTTCCTTCCGGTAACCCGCAACTACGATGATATCCCGGATGCCGTTTTTCAAAAGCGCATCGATGACATATTCGATGATAGGACGGTTTGCAACCGGGATAAGCGCTTTTGGCCTGCTCCTCGTTAACGGTCGCACTCGCTTTCCTTCTCCTGCTGCCAGAATTACTGCCTGCATAATACTCCTACCGGATAATCGCTTTATCTCCAATACATCCTTCAATATACGTGTTTGGCCCAAAGAGGGCATTGCTGCCAATCATTGTTCCTACATTGACTGAGCAGTTGATACCAAACTGAACCTCATCGCCAACAATGGCACCAAATTTTTTCCTCCGGGTATCCTTCCCGCAGATCCTGACTGTAGCGTGATCGTGACGGAGGTTGGCAATCTTGGTCCCGGCCCCGAAGTTGCAACCCGACCCTATGATGGAATCGCCAATATAGTTAAAATGCGGAATTTTTGTCCCGCTCATTATGATGGAGTTTTTCAGTTCGGAGCAATGTCCGACATGACAATCATCGCCAATGCTGGTTGCACCCCGAATATATGCATGGGGGCCGATACGGCAGTTCTTCCCGATGATACAGGGGCCTTCGATGTACGTGCCGGCTTTTATAATACTCCCTTCACCTACAACAACAACTCCCTTGAGGGACACCCCCTCTTCGATTGTTCCGTGATTTTCTGACAGTATGTGCCCAATCAGGGTATTATTGGCATCAAGCATGTCCCACGGATGTCCCACGTCCATCCAGTACGACAGGTGATAGGCATGGAGTAATTTTTTGGCAATGAGTTCAGTAAGGGCATCGGTGAGTTCCAGTTCTCCTCTGGGTGACGGTTTGACACAATCTATCATCCCGAAGATGTCTGTATCGAACAGGTACGCTCCGGCATTGATGAGGTTGGACTTTGGTTTTTGAGACTTCTCCTCAAGCGATGTGATCAGGCCGTTTTCGGTGAGTACAACCCCGTAATCCTGCGGGTGATCGGTCGTGCTCACTCCCATGCAGGGGGAGGATTCACGGGCTAAATTCGCGATATCTTCGGATTTGAGGATCATGTCGCCATTCAGGACCAGAAACGTGTCTGTTACGAGTTCCCGGGCTGCCCTGACAGCATCAGCGGTCCCGTTCTGCTGGCGTTGTGGTGCATAATTCACATGGATGCCCCACGCAGATCCATCTCCAAAATGCCTGCGAATCTCGCGTTCCCCATATCCTACGACAAACACAAAATCGTTAATCCCGGCGTCGCGGGCGGCAATGACGAGGTGCTCCAGCATCGGCCGGTTGACCAGAGGGAGCATAACCTTCGGGCGCTTCGCCGTGAGTGGGCGCATCCGCTTCCCCTCCCCCGCAGCGAGAACGACACATTCCATACGTACAGCTCTTCTTACAACATTTAAGCAGTTTTCCCCTGCTTTATGTGGGCTTTAGCCTTTGCCAGCATCGTTTTTGCATCCTGCCGGGTTTTTCCTTCTGCGGTGATCCGGATCTTCGGCTCTGTCCCGCTTGCCCGGATGAGATACCATCCCTCCTCTTCAGAAACCCGTATGCCATCCGTGGGGCTTGTCGCTCCAAGCGCCAGTAATGTTTCCCGGGCAGACGGGCTTGCGAACGACTCCCTGATAATCGGGTAGGCTGGCATGGCATCAATCATCTCTGCAACATTCCCCTGCGATGCAATCTCGCAGAAGAGGGCAGCTGCAAACGGACCATCCGGGCATAACGAGATCTTCGGGAAGATCCATGCACCCGATGGCTCGCCACCAAAGTCTCCCCATGCGAGGAGTTCTTCGGAAACAAAGGCATCCCCCACCGGAGTCCTCCGGACTTCTGCGATCTCATCGATGATCATTGATGCGTCGCTCGTAGTGACAACGCGCTTTGCATCCAGATGCCCGGCAAAGAGCATCAGGAGATGATCTCCATCGATATACCGGCCTTTGTTGTCAAAGGCCATCATGCGGTCAGCATCCCCATCATGAACTACGGCACAATCTGCGCCGGTTTTCCGGATCATTTCTCCGATATATCCCAGATTCTCTATCAGTGGCTCGGAAGGGCGGGCAAAATGGCCAGATGGATTGGCATTCACGGTAATAACGCGGACACCGGCATCCGCCAGAAGCGAGGGGCTGAGCCGGCACCCGGCCCCGTTCCCGCAGTCAAGGATCGCCCTGATTGGCCTCTCAACCGCCACATGAGTCAGGATCGCTTCCTTGTGCTTTGATACGGCGTCGATCTCCCGTTCGCAGCCCCGGTCTTTCCAGTCAGTCCAGCGAGGGGCTTTCAGCAGGTCTTCCATCTCTGCCTGCTGCCTGCGGGTGAATGAGGATCCATCCGGATTGAAAAGCTTGAGGCCGTTGTACTCTTCTGGGTTGTGAGAGGCAGTTATCATGCATCCCGCTTTTACATCCCGGGTAGCATATGCAACGGTAGGCGTGGGAACCATACCACAGATATGGGCAATCCCCCCGCTGCCAATGATTCCTGCGACGACCATATGTGCCAGAAGGGGACTGGTCGTCCGGGTGTCCATGCCAACAAGAACGTCCTTTGAACGATAGGCAAGTGCCGAGCCTGCCGCGAGCGCAGTTTCAATCAGGACCTGATCGTATTTTCTTCGTATCCCGGAAGACCCGAAAAGCATAGTCCGGTATTGGTGTGCCCACCACATGATATTTCCGCTGTGACCGGGGTGCTGTGGAAGAAAATGGATGATTAACTCTGCCCGTACGGGCACCAGTGCTCGAGCCCGTTCAACCGCGCCGTACCCGCGGTCGAAGGACCAATGCAGATGATCCGTGCTTTCTGTGCATACCTGCTGATGAGTTCACCGGCTTCCGGTAAAATGAGCCCATCTCCTCCTATGAGGATGACCGCCGCAGATGAAGGATCTGTGGTGAAATGGATCCCTGGCAATGATTCCAGCGAATGCATTGTGCCGGTGATATAGACCTGTTTTCCTGCAAGCTCCACTGCCAGATCCGCCCCGCATGATGTATGTGACGGCATGGCACATGGGTGCAGGGTTCGGGCAAGGCAGAAAAAACCTGCTGCGACATTGATAATGGCTAAAGCTGCTCCCCGCACAGCAGGTGTATCAAGGGGTGCTCCAAACATGAACGAGATCTTTGTGCATGCCCGGATAGGGTCAAACGTAGTGAACACTCCTTGTTTTCTCCCGAATTCTGCGGTCATGCAGGCGCCTTTTTCATACCGGCAGTTCACCGAATCCGGATCGACATCCAGCTGGATGCCCCCGTCAGAACAACCCGAATGTTCAAGCAGGGTTTCGAGTTTTTTTACCGATTCGATCACAATGTCCATGAATTCACCCCAGTTATTTTTTGTTTAGAATTACCCGTGCGGGGCTTCCGTCAAGACCTTTGAGCCGCAGGGGGAGTGCGATCATCTCGTACGTTCCTTCCGGCACACCAGACAAGTCAAGAAGTTCGATGATGATGCAGTTGCTGCCCAGCAGGCAACGATGGACGCTGCCGTCACACGCATAGGATTCTATCGAAGGCGAATCGATGCCAACACAGGAAACCCCGCAGGTGATGAGATATTCTGCAGCTTCAAGGCTTAATGACGGGTACTGTTCGATGAATGTGGTTTGCCCCGAATACGAGGTTTTGAGCAGGATGCGTTTCTTACCTTCAAGTCTCTCAAGAAGGTGCTTTTTGGTAATGATGCCTTGTACCAGGCCAAAGTCGATCACTTTACAGGTGCCAATCAGGCTCTGCAAGGGAACTGTATCAATGGTATCTCCGGTCTTGAGGTAATGCACCGGAGCATCGATATGCGTTCCGGTATGAGAACTCAGGTGCAGGTCGCTTATCAGGTAATTCCCCGCATCCTTCTGGGAAAAACAGGGTTGAATATCCCCGGGATATACGAGCATCCCGGGAGCAAGGGGGCGGGTCACATCAAACCACTTCATGCATTTCCCCCTTCCCAGCCATACTCCCCGATCAGGGGGACAAAACGGACGCCCCCGTGATGTGTTTCCACAAACCGGCCACCTGAATTTTTAATTCTGACCAGTTCCTGGATGTCCCGGTCTCCAACCGGTGCAACGAGTTGTCCCCCATTGTCAAGCTGATCGAGAAGCGGCTTAGGGATTTGCGGGGTAGCCGCAGTTATGATTATGCCCTTATACGGGGCATCCGGGGGATGCCCGAGCGTGCCATCCGCTACAATCACCTTTGCATTGGTGATGCCCAGTGTTTCAAGGTTCGATCGGGCAAGAGCAGCCACAGCAGGTATCCTTTCGATGCTGATCACCTCTGCTGCCATCATTGCAAGGATTGCAGCCTGGTAGCCACTACCTGCCCCGATCTCCAGAATCCTGTCCTCCGGTTTTGGATCCAGAAGTTCAGTCATGAGTGCAACGATGTATGGCTGGGAAATGGTCTGGCCATTCCCGATAGGCAGGGGGCAGTCATCATATGCTGAACGATCATGGGGCGGGGGGATGAAAATGTGGCGGGGGATCTGCTGCATTGATGCGAGAATACGGGGATTTTTTATCCCGCGGGCAGCGATCTGGTGTTCCACCATCCTGAGGCGCTCACCTGCCCGGGGATATTCAGTCATAAACTCTCGTTAAAATCCTGATTTTTCTGCAACATCAATCGATGCATCGATCTGCTTCTGGAGGGCCTCCGGAAGGCCGGATATCTTTACGTCAAGGAAGCCACGGATGATGGTTGCGGTAGCCTCATCCTCGTTGAGTCCGCGGGACATCAGGTATTCTATCTCGTCCTTTGCCAGTTTTCCAACAGCTGCTTCATGGGAGAGTTCTGTTCCAACAACTGACCCTTCGATCTCCGGAATGGCATAGATCACCCCATCCTTGAGGATGAGACCTTTGCATTCAAGGTGACCGCGTGTCCCCGCAACCTTCCCGTTGATATGGCCACGGGAAATTATGGTACCCCCCTTGGTGATGGCACGGGTAACCAGTTCTGCGCTTGCACCGGGGGCTTCAAGGATCGCACGGGATCCGATATCCATGTGTGAACCAGGAGTCGATACCACGATGCTGCTGAACCGGGCAACTGAATTCGCACCAGTGAGGGTCGCTGTCGGATACATTTGTATCTTTTTCACCGGTTGCATGCAGACATAGTTGGAGAGGAAGACCCCGTTCTCTTCGATAATTGAGGCACTTCTCGGTTGCACTTCGATGTCTTCGCCCCAGTAGTGGATCATCGTGAAACTGATCTTTGCGTTCTTTTTGATGTAGAACTCCGATATGCCGTAATGTGCACCGCCTTTTCCCACATGAGAGCCGCTTGCGCATCCTGAGATGATGTGCAGCTCGGCCCCCTCTTCAGCAATGATGATGTTATGGGCATGCTGGATCCTGTCCCTGCCAAGAAAAAGACAAGTCTGGATGGGAAGGACATTTTTTGATCCCTTATGGGCTATGATAACATACCCGTTGGGATCTTTTTGTTCTGCAACGTATTTTGTGATGTCATCCTTTTCCGGTGAAACCGCCTTCCACGTGTACTCCTTCAACCAGTCGTACTTCTCCATTGCCTTACGGTAGGGAAGCACCTCGATGTCTGACTCCTCGCATTCTGCATGAACCATATTCTGGTCCATCTGGAGGTAACTCCCACAGCGGTTCTTCAGTTCAAGTTCAATACCGGCTTGGGCAAGGCGCTCCTGGTCGGTTTTTGAGAGTTCGGGAGATTTTACGGGTTCCGGCATTCAAGACACTCCTTGTATCCGCGCTGTTTTATCTCTTTTAAGATCTCTCGGGGGTTCCCGTGGCACCGGATCTGCCCGTCGCACATCACATGTCCTTTATCTGCATCAATGTAATCGAGGATATATCCCGTGTGGGTGATGACAAGCCCGCTCTTCTTCCGGTTGATGATATGCTTGTCCTTCTCAAGGAGACCGCCGATCGTTGTTCCGATCAGCGAGATATTCTCAAGGTCAACTCCGCTTTCTGGTTCATCAAGCATAACAAAGTCCGGGTTCTGGAGCATCAGTTGGAGTACCTCGCTGCGCTTGATCTCTCCCCCGGAGAAACCCTTGTTGATATCCCGCTCGAGGAACTTGTCCAGGTGGACCGTCTTTGCCATCTTTATTATGTCCTCATCCTTTGTTCGTGAGATGGCAGTCAGCATCTTTCCCAGTTTAAGGCCGGAGATTGTAGGTGGGCGCTGGAACATCATGCCGATGCCCCGCTGTGCCCGTTCATGGGCATGCATCCCGGTCACATCCTCCCCTTTGAACAGGATCTGTCCCCCTGTTATTACATAATTGGAAAAACCCATGATTGTCATCAGGAGCGTTGTCTTTCCTGATCCGTTTGGGCCAAGGAGCACGTGAGTCTCGCCTTCCCCGATAGAGAGGTTGATATCGTGCAACACCTCCTTGTCACCGACATTTACTGACAAGTTCTTGATTTGCAGCATAGAGTAATCACAAACACTATGTCTATTGCTCCAATTAACGCTTTTGACGTGAACGTGCCCAAAAAAACGACAGCCTTTAACGGGTCTGTGGGAATAGTACTGTTCAGGACGATAGTTCATGCGGCCAGAAAAAGTCCAAAACAAGGATGACAAAGCAAAAATTCGGAAGGGAACCCGTACCGCCAACATCAGTCATATTACTCCGGAAACCCCCGATATAGATCCCTTCATCAACCGGCTCATCTGCGGCGATTCGCAGCAGGTCCTCTCCCGCATGCCGGACCAGAGTATTGATCTTATCATTACGTCCCCCCCGTATAATTTCGGCCATTCTTATGCACAGGACCCGCACGATGACACTCATGAATGGAACGAGTATTTTGCTACCCTCTTATCTGTCTGGAAGGAATGCGACAGGGTATTAAAGCCCGGTGGCAGGATAGCAGTGAACCTCCAGCCGCTCTTCTCGGATTATGTTCCCACTCATCACATCATATCCCGTCAGCTCGCCTCCATCGGGCTCCTCTGGAAAGCAGAGTTCCTGTGGGAGAAGAACAACTACAATGCAAAATATACCGCATGGGGGAGCTGGAAATCCCCCTCTATGCCGTATATAAAATATACCTGGGAATTCATCGAGGTGTTCGACAAGATCACGCACAAGAAGACCGGAAAACGAGAAAATATCGATATCACCGCGGAAGAGTTCAAGGAATGGGTCAAGGGAAAATGGTCATTTCCCCCTGAAACGAGGATGAAGGATTACGATCACCCCGCGATGTTTCCTGAGGAGCTGCCACGGCGGGTAATGAAACTCTTCTCATACAAAGGCGATATCATTTTGGATCCATTCAACGGAGCCGGGACAACGACACTTGCGGCGTTTAAACACGGGCGCCGGTTCATCGGGATCGACAATTCCCGTAAGTACTGTGAAACAGCGCTTGAACGGCTTAAAAAATGCAACCTCAACGGGAAACTATGTGATCAATATTCGGAACCCTCTTTGTTATCCTTTGCCCCCTGTGAAAAATAAAACCCTAAACAATCACACCGGCATGTTCTTTTTGATATAATTGAGCACACCATTGCGGTCATATTCATGGTCGATGATGTAGTTATGAACCATGACATATTTTTCATACCGGGTAAAAAGCTGCTGGTAGGTGCGAAGGGAATCATTATAGGCAGAAACACAAGTATTGTGGGTGGAAACGAGAGCATTGTATTGCCGCACATTGCCTGCACTCCTGAAGCTCTGCAGGTGGCTCTCCATTTCAAGAATCTCCTGCTGTTTTCTTTTAAGATCATCCTGCATCGCCTCTAACCGGGGTTCAAGTTCCTTTGCGTTCTGCCCGGACTGCACCATCGTTTGATGGATATACCCTGTATCAGCGCAACAGGTGTAGGTTGTAACACCATCCCCTATGGGGATTATGATCGGTTCTGAGTAAATCGAAACGCCGGTACCAAGTTTTTCTGGTACGATACCTACATACGAGACATTTGTAGTCTCAAGGAAGGTGTAACTGGTATTTCTGAACTGGCAGTCGTCAGAACCGATACCCAGCGCCATATGGTTTTCCGGGCCAAAGGATAGGAGGGCAACCGAATATCCTTCCCGGGAAAGGAGCCCGGCAAGAAGAAGGCTTTTGTCATCACAGTCCCCCGCCAGGTCAACCACCGTCTCAACCGGAAATTTTGCCGGGTTTTCTTCAAGGGTTTCGTACTGCAGGGACTGGACATAGACTGCGATCAGTTCAAGGTATTCATCGCTGTCAAGATCCTCCTCGATCCTGATCATCTGAAAGCTCGTAAGAAGATCCTGGTAAAGGGACTCCTGGGCAGGATCATCCACCATTGCCCGGTAACTGTCGGCAATCCAGACATTCTCGGAGATGTTTCCAACAATTGTGACGGATTTGTCAGCACGTTTTGCCCCTTCATAAACCGAAGCGTTGACAGAAACGGAGATCGTGACTATTCCCTCCTGAAAAAGGTATGAACTGGTTACAAGTATCGGTGGCTGACCCGTGACTACCGGATCGATCCGGGGTGTGACTATCCGGTCCTCCGGAAAAAGGATCCCTGCAAGAAGGACTGCAAAAAGAATAAGGACTGCGATTGCAAGGAGTGTCAGGATCGATGAGAGTACCTTGCCAGTCACGATACATTCTCCCACTGCGTATGGTGTGCTGCATCAATGACTTCTCCAATCTCCGCAATCGAGTTGATGATAAGGTTCGGACGGATTGCAGATCCTTTAAGTGTCTCCTCGCGGAACTTTCCGGTTCTCACCAGGACACCCCGCATCCCGGCATCCTGTGCCCCGCCGACATCTGTCAGGATGTCGTCGCCTATCATCACGGCCTGATCCGGTTGAATGCCCATATCAGTGAGTGCAAGATCAAAAAACGCCCGCGAAGGTTTCCCCATAAGGACGGCTTTTTTTCCGGTAGCGGATTCAAGTGCGGTCACAAAAGGTCCTGCGGAGAGAAAGAGCCCGTCCGGAGCCATCCAGTATCTGTCCCTCTCAAGCGCGATGAGATCGGCTCCTTCGAGCAGGTCCCGGAACGCGGTATTGAGGTTTGCATACGTGAACAGATCTCCGGCATCACCCACGATAATGAGGTCGGTTTCTTTTGTAGGGGGTATCGGGTTTTTGGGAAAGTCCCGTTCAACATCTCCGGTTACCAGAAGACGGAAGTTATGCCTTCCGGTATTTTTCAGATACATGGCTGCGGCAATTGCCGGTGTGAAAATTAAAGATTCCGGAATTGGGAGCCCCATTTGGGAGAGGTTCTTCGCAATGGTTTGCCGGCATTTCCTGGTGGTATTGGAAACAAACCGGTACGAATACCCGTGCTCTTCCAGAAACCGGATCGCCCTGTCAGCACCCGGGATCGCCCTGTTCCCGGTGTACATGACCCCGTCAAGGTCAATCAGGAATCCCCGGATATTGTTCAACGATCCTCACCTTGAAAACCCCGGCCGATTCGTGGGAAAATTTGCCGATGCCTCAACATACTATTGTGTTCTGATACCTGTAACATTTCTTTTTTGTGTGTTCAATTGTGGGTTTTTAGGTCCGGAACAAGAACGAGCTCTTATAGTGAGGTTCCTGAATCACCATTCCATCCATTGAATACGAATGCCCCTGACACCGCTCTCACTTTCACCCCGCATGGCCGGGCATTTAATTATCCAGATTCTGGATTCTCTTGCAGGTAATGACTGCAATTAACTCTCCCCAACGGACCGGCATACTCTGGCAGCAGCGTGTTCAGAGCCTGCGGGAGTACGAAGTTATCCGTGACGGGAATGTCTTTGGCACGGGTTTTTCCTCGTCGTTTATTTACTCATCAGAATACGATGAAGCCTGCCGGTACCTGGCATCCCTTCTCGCACGCTACCAGGGCATGTCATTCAATTCCGTTTTTAATGGAGAGGAGGTAAAAAATGACGGGGGCACCTGTGTTGTGCAGAAGAGCCGTCATGCACTGACTCATCGTTCTGTCGATCCCGGGCGTTTCAGAGATGAGATCACGCGGGATCTTTCCCTTGTGCACGGGATTGGCCCGGCAACCCAGCAGAAGCTGAAAACACGGGGGTATGCGACCATCAGCGACCTTTGTCAGCACCCGCGATACCGGGCAGGTGCAGAGGAGGTGCTGTCCTGCCTCACTGATGGAAACACAAGCGAGATCATGAATCTTATCGGTGGCAGGCATTCGCAATCGCATCACAGTATTCTTGGCACGACCGGCCTGCACGAACCGGAGGATTTTGTATTTTTTGATATTGAGACTCTTGGATTGTTCAGCCGCCCCATTATCCTGTTTGGCATAGCATCGCTCGAAAACGGCCAGCTCTCCATTGACCAGTACCTGCTGAGGGATGTTGAAGAGGAACAGGCAGCGCTGCTTGCAACCGTGGATCATCTCTCCGGGGATCATCCGGCTCTTGTCACCTACAATGGAAAGTCGTTCGATCTTCCCTATCTCGCGGATCGACTGGCCTATTATGGGCGGGGATCCCCCGTGGATGTTCCCCATTACGACATGCTTCATTTCAGCAGGAGGCGGTGGAAAGGAAAATTTCCGTCATTTCGCCTGACTGCACTCGAAAAAGAGATCCTTGGTATCAGCAGGAGTAATGACGTTCCCGGGCAGATGGTGCCGGATTTTTACGAAACCTACCGGCGAAGCGGGAACTGCGGACCCCTTGTTCCTATCCTTGAACACAACCGGCAGGATGTGGTATCGCTCGCCTTACTCTTTTTCCATCTCGTAGGAGAGTCCTATGGCTGTGCCTGATCTGCTTCGCCTTCTCGATACGGTTCCGGATTACCGCTGCAGGGTTACGCATATTGAAACGATGGCCCCGGTGCCTGCTCACTACGGGAAACTCGAAAAACCCGTATCCCCTGCCATTGATGGGTACCTGGTGCATCAGGGTATCCGCCTTTATTCTCACCAGTGCGAAGCGATCAATGCTGCCCGGGCTGGAAAGAATGTTATTCTCACCACCCCCACAGCAAGCGGCAAGACCCTTGCATTCAACATCCCGGTTTTTGCTGTGCTGGAAACGGATAGCGAAGCCCGGGCTTTGTATCTCTATCCCACAAAGGCTCTGGCAAACGACCAGTTACTTCCCCTTGGGCAGATGAGCCGGCTTACCGAAATCCCAACTAATGCTGCAATCTATGATGGTGATACCCTACAGTCAAAACGGCCAACAATCCGGGAAAAATCCCGTGTGGTACTTTCCAATCCTCATGAAATACATCACATTCTTTGCTGGCATACCAAGTGGCGGTCCTTTTTGTCCAACCTCTGGTATATTGTGATCGATGAAGCTCATCGCTACCGCGGGGTCTTTGGTTCGCATATCGCCTTTGTGATCCGGCGTCTCCTCCGGTTGTGCAGGCATTACGGTTCAGAACCCCGGTTCATCCTCTCCACAGCAACACTGGCAAATCCGCAGGAGTTTGCCCGTAGCCTGACCGGTCTGGATTTCATCAGTATCGATGAAGACGGATCTCCTCATGGAAAGAAACATTTTGTCTTGTACAACCCGTTCTTCAATGGCATCAGCGAGAAATCCGCTCACCAGGAAACGAAAGATCTTTTGGTCTCCTGCGTCAAAGAAGATCTCCAGACCCTCTGCTTCACCGGGTCGCGGAGGATGGCCGAACTGGTAACGCTCTGGGCCCGGGAAGATGCCCGGCTCTCATCTGCCCTGCTTGCAGATTCGATCTCTGTTTACCGGGCAGGATTTTTGCCTGAGGAGCGCCGGGCTATCGAGCGGCAGCTCAAGGATGGATCAATGAAAGGGGTGGTCTCGACCAATGCACTTGAACTCGGGATAGACATAGGGAGCCTTGATGCCGTTCTCATCTCCGGGTACCCGGGAACCATGATGTCAACCCGGCAGCAGGCCGGCCGGGCGGGACGAAACGGAGGGGATGCGCTTGCTATCCTGATTGCGCAGGGAAATCCCCTTGACCAGTACTTCATGCACCACCCGGACCGGTTCTTCAGCAGATCGCATGAACATGCCATCATCGATCCGAAAAATCCGTATATTCTTTCCGGGCACCTCCTCTGTGCAGCTGCGGAGCTGCCGCTGAATGAAGATACTGACCGGCAGTATTTCGGGAACCTGATGGAAGTGCACCTTCACGATCTCCAGTCCAATGATCTGCTCAGGAAAACCTCGCGCGGGTGGGTATATTCGGGACGGGGCCGGGCGGCTGAGGCCGTCAGTCTTGACGGGATGCCGGGAGAAACATTTCGGATCCTGTGCCACGGGAAGCTCATGGAGACCATGGACCGGGGCCAGGCGTACCGGGAAGCCCACAAGGGTGCCATCATGCTCCACCAGGGGGAGACCTACTTGGTCAACGAAATGGATCTGGAAACCCACACCATCCGCGTCACCGAAACCAGCGTGGATTACTATACGCAGCCGTTAAAGGAAGTAGATCTGGCAATTCTCGAAACGCTTGAAATAAAAGAGTTTAATGGCATGAAATGTGCATTCGGGGATGTGGAGGTGACCGAACACTTCACGGGTTACAGGATCAAACGCAGGGACACAATAATCGGCATTGAACCCCTTTTGCTCCCTCCTCTCACGTTCAGGACCCGGGCATTCTGGTTTGTTCCTCCCCCACAGGTTGAACAAAGCGTGAACGCGACTGATTGCGATCTTGCCGGGGGTCTCCACGGTGCGGAACACGCGATCATCGCGCTGATGCCTCTTCAGGTAATGTGCGATCGCTGGGATGTCGGCGGCTTGTCCTCCTCCTCTTTTGGCAATACCGGTGAACCGGTGATCTTCGTCTATGATGCATATGAAGGAGGGATTGGGCTTGCAGAGAAAGCGTATGAGATCCTGCCCAATCTTCTCACCAGCGCATATGAACTGGTCCGGGACTGCCCGTGCGAGGATGGTTGCCCCTCCTGCATCCACTCGCCCAAATGCGGGAATGACAACCAGCCGCTTGACAAGCAAGCGACCATCCTCATCCTTAAAAAAATATGCTGTGAGATGGAAAAATCCGGGCCGGCACCGATCCTTCCTGTATCTGAACCCGCATCATCGTGACCCGGGCAGGTCAATCCACGAGGATCTGATGGGGTTCTGGTGGATCATCTTCAAAGAGGAAGATGTCATCGATCTTTGCATTGAGGGTACGTGCCACATCATGGGCGAGTTTTAACGAGGGATTGTACTTCCCCTGCTCCAGAAAGACGATGGTTTCCCGCCGGACCCCCACGGCTTTTGCGAGATCCTCCTGCGTCAGGGCAAGCCGGGCCCGGTATTCCTTTATCCGTGTGATCATCGAAAGACTCTGCGAGTTTCATTCATCACTAACGTCACCCTGCTGGTTGTAATACCATGATAGTGCAAAAGCACTCAGTCCCATGGTAAAGAATAATATCTCAATTACTGACCGTGAACTCATAACGAGTAATCCTGAAAAATCAAGCATTCCAAGGATACAGACAACCATGAAAGAAAAAAAGAATGCTTTCATGAAGGTATATGCCCGTATTTTCAGAAGCCGTTCATCCTTGTTATTGGGAATGTCAATAGTCCCTTTACTCTGCAATATTGCGATTGCAATAGATAGAGAACCAATTGCAACCAAAATAGCAGAGATAATAATAATTCTGCCGGGCATCCATTCGCGGAATAGGAAAAGAAGTATTCCAAACGCTATCGCAATTCCTCCGATTGACAGGTTGTTCCAAATTATTTTCTTCATTGCTCAACATCCCCTTTCCGGAAGAGGTACATCTGGAAGATCACTGCAGAGAGTGCAAGAACAAGGATTGAGAGTGCGAGTGCATTCTGTGTACTGAGCCTGAGCACGTTGAGGTAATCCAGCCAGAAAAGACCGAACATGAAGAACAGGCCTGTAAGCCATGCATAGGACAACCCGTATGCCCCGATCTTCTTCGATCGTTCATCGGATTCCGGGTCATCGCCATATTTCCGGTGATTGGTGATACCGGTAATCAGGAAAACAACCCCAGCTGCTATTAACATCGATCCAATGTTGGCTTCTCCTGCGGTCAACACGATCGAAACAATCCCGCTGATCAGCATCAACGCTCCTATTATTATCCGGTACATGTTTCTGGGTTTCATGATATCCAATCTCTATGTTATGTATTTCTAACACAGGGATATTAATGTTATGTATTTCTAACAATCGGAAGCAAATGAAGCACGGAATGAAAAAGGGAAAAAAGTTATTCTCTCATGACAGAACGGACCGAGAGGAAGACCGGGCCCCGGACATCGACCTTCTTGTTGTTGTCTGTGATGAACCGCATCGCGAATTCATCGACCTTCAGGTTGATGTCACTGGGGAGTTTTGCCATCTTGACCTGTACAGATGTTCCCTTCCCGCACCGGGCAGCCTCTTCTATACGGGCTGCTGCAAGGGATGAGACCGCCGAAAGGTAGGAGATCCCGGTCGGGATCCCTTCGGTTCGCACCACCTTCCACTTCTCTGCATCCGGCACGCCAAGGACAGATCCTTCGTGGACAAAGATCTCGTTGGCACAGGCCGGCCCGCAGAGTTTTGCATTCGATTCCGTCTCCTCGACAATGACCTTCACAACAGTCCCGCCAAGCGTTCCCTCCCATGCATCAAAAGCACACGGGCCCTGTGCGGCCCCGTTTGCTGCAGCAACCTTAACAATTGCAGCTGCCAGGATTCTGCCCTCTGCAGAAGATGGTTCATCACGCAGGTGAACTGCCCTCGCGATCTCCCGGTCGGCAAGGTGACGGGGGAAGAACTGCGGGAAGCAGAGCTGCCGGACATCATTGGAATTGTACGCGATCATCGCAAGCCGTTCAACCCCAAGACCGAGGTTCATGACCGGAACCCCGATACCATATTCTGCCAGTGCAGACGGGGAGTACATCCCAAAGGTTGCAACCTCAACCCAGCCGTGGACCGGATGGCGGGCATAGACTTCGGTCTGGGTGTCCGGCATGTAATACTTGGAGCGTTTCTCATCCGGCTGGAAACGGAAGTCGGTGTAGCCGAACGCGGACAGGAGCGCCTCGCTTACGGCTTTCCCATCCTCGATGGTCACATCGTCGCCCGCAACAATACAGGATGCGGAGTGGTAGGTCATGAGCCGGGTAGGCCCTTCTGCCTGTTCGCGCCGGAAACAGCGGTCGACCGAGAACATGCGCAGCGGAAGCTGGCTCTTGTCCCAGATGGCGCCAAGCGTCATGAACCAGCCGCTCGTCATATGACTGCGGAGGGTTGAACGTGAAGACTCGGGAGCAAGTTCCCGGAACTCCGGGAAAACTGCGTCAAGGATATGGACAACGACCCCGTCGTCTGTACCAAGAACTTTTGAGAGCTCAAAAGTCAGCTCGTCGCCATCGATCTCGGACTTTTTGTAAGCATGGAGCGTCTCGCGGAGCTTCTCCTCGGTTGGTGCGGTCATGGCCGTACCAAGGATCGCGTTGATCCGGTCAAGGCGGTCGCGGGCTATCCCCACGTTGGGACGCGGAAGTCCCCCAAGGTAGAAGACGCGGTCAAGGACTGCCATTGCCTCAGGGCCGAACTGGCGGTAAATATCTTTTTCATCGATGATGACCGGGACCTCGGCCTCGTCAAAGCCCATAGACAGGTAGGTCTCGCGCAGCCGGTTGATCGTGGCAAAGACCGGGTGCGCCTGTGCCCGCTTGTAGACCCGGCACGGGTAGGTCTCTGCATGGGATGCCGGTGTCAGGACCGATGGCCCTTCATGCCATGCCCCTTCAAAGTTCTCGTGTGATCTCTGCTTCCAGTCCTCGGGATTGAATCTCATGTCATACGCTCCAGCACTACCACTCTGCTCAGTTTGTTCTCGTCCTTGAACCGGTAATCGCATGCAGCCGCAACCTTCTCCGAAAAGGCCCGCACTTCAGCATGTTCCGGCATATTCTCTCTTGCCAACCGGTTTCTACTGTATCCCAGATACATATATCCCTTTATTTCCACAAAGGTTGCGCCCGAATCCTGCAGGATAGTGGCATACTGTTCCGGGGCAAAATCATTGAGCCCTTTGACGAGCGTGATCCGTATAGCTGATCTGCGGGTGCTAAGCAGCCGGAGACTTTCCTGTATCCTGTCCCAATAGTCCCCAAGCGGGTGGCAGACCGCATGATAGGTCTCACGGTCAGGTGCGTCCAGCGACAGGTACATCTGGAACGGGTTGCACTTCTTGAGCATATCGGGATTCGTTCCGTTGCTGACCAGGAATGTGGTATACCCATTATTATGTAAAAGATCGATGAGTTCCGGGAGCTGTGAGTAGAGCGTTGGCTCACCCGAGAGGGAAATGGCGACATGCTTCGGATCAAGCGCCTCCTGCCACCGCTCGTCCGTCACGGTATTGTCAAGCACCGCATTATAGCCGGCGAGTGCCTTCTTCTGGTACTTGTGGAGGCCGGCCAGGATTGTTTCCGGAGGGCACTCCCTCTCTTCCTGCGGCTCGTACTCAAACGATCGCCAGCAGAAGAGGCAGCGCTGGTTGCAGCGGAGCGTCGGCGTCATCTGGACGCAGCGGTGGCTGTCAATACCGTAAAACTGGTGCTTGTAGCACATCTCGCCACCCTGAAGAGCGCGCTTGCACCACATGCAGGGTTTGAGTGCTGCGGTTGAAGCAGGAGAAAAAAACTGGTATCCCTGTTTTCGCAGGGCGTCACATGGAGTGGATGGCATCGATTCCGAGCGTTTCGAGCGCTTCCTTTAAGGTGTTCTGGACTGCTTTCACTAGTGTGAGGCGCCGGTCGCGGATTACCCCCTCACTCCTGAGCACCGGTTCGAAATGGTAGAAGGTGTTGAAAGTATCCGCAAGTTCGCGGGCATACGTTGCAAGGATGTGCGGGCGAAGCTCGGTGACCACGCTGTCGATGACCATCGGGAACCGGGCGATCACCTTGGCAAGTGCAATTTCCTGTTCCGTCTCAAGATCAAAGCATTCGGTGAATGTCTCTACCTTATCTAGGATACTGCAGGCCCGGGCATGGGCATACTGGATGTAGGGGCCGCTCTGCCGCTCGAAGTCGAGCGCATCCTTCCAGTCAAAGATCGTGCTCTTTTCCGGTGAGACCTTCACGATATCATAGCGGATGGCGGCAAGCCCGACCGATTGTGCAATCGACTTCCGTGTCTCCTCGTCAAGTTCCGGTCTCCGTGCGGTAACTTCCTCAAAGGCGCGCTTCCGGATCTCGGTTATGAGGTCGTCGGCAGATACGAACTTGCCGGCCCGGGTACTCATCGATCCCTCGGGCAGCGAGACGAACTCGAAGTGAACGATCTCCGGAACCCGTTCCCCGAGAAGTTTCATCGTGCACTGGAGCTGGGCACCGATGAGTTTGTGATCTGCACCTAAAACATCGATGACCCGGTCGAAGTTTGCCCCTTTCCATGCATGGTAGGCAAGGTCGCGGGCAGCATAAACCGAAGTTCCATCGCTCCTGCGGATAACGTACTTGTTCTCGAACCCGAACTCCGAAAGATCGAGAGCAAGGGTCTCCTCTTCGCGCGCCTGCGGCATCCTCTTGAGCTTGTTGACGATCCGTTCGGTATTCCCGTTCCGGATGAAGTCGCTCTCCCAGACAAAGCGGTCGTGGGCAACGTTGAGGTCCATCATCGTCACTTTAAACCCGTCAAGGCACCGGCTCACTTCTTTACGGAACTTCCTGACGGTTGCCGGATCGCCATTCTCGATCAGCTGCATCAGGACGTTGACCTGCTGGGTTATGCCCTCATCCTTCTGGATCTCCTGGTTTGCCGCGATATAGACCCGGGCAATGTGGGCATCCTCTTTCTCACCACTGATCTGCGTGCTGTCAAGGTTGTCGAATCCCCAGACCACAATGGCGATCTGGCGGCCCATATCGTTCACATAGTACTGAACTTCGAGTGGGTAGCCTGCCTTGCGGAATGCCCTTGCAAGCGTATCGCCGATGATCGAGTTCCGGATATGCCCTACGTGGAGGGGACCGTTCGGGTTTGCACTGGTATGTTCGAGCACAACCCGGACCGTCTTCTTTGGCAGGTTGCCGTAACCGGGCCGGACTGCTGCCTGCAATGCCTCACTCACATATGCACTGCCGAAAATGAAGTTAAGATACGGTCCTTTTGCCTCAATTGTCACCCCTGAAAGGGCAGGATTCTTTCCGAGTTCTGCGGCAAGATCCTGCGCAATCTTCATTGGTGCCTGTTTCTTCTGTTTGGCAAGGGCAAACGCGATCGTGGAGGCAAGATCCGCGTGTTCGCCACCATCGGTGAGCAGGGGATCATCCGTCCCGGTGGCTTCCCTGATTGTGTTCCCGATGACCGTGTACATATCGTGCAACATTTAGTATCCCGTCCTGTAGCGGAGTATGGCCGCAATTCCCCCGAATGCCGTGAAAAGGATCGAGCCCTCTTCGAAATCATCGGAGATGATCTCCACCTTCGAATTACTCTGATCGGCGAGTTTTGTCAGCTCGTCAACAATATCGATTTCTTCATCGAGAACGAGCGGGGCAGTGCACTTCGGGCAGTTGCCAGGATCGATATCAGCGATGCTTTTTCCTGCCTCAATACTGACCGTCTTCTCGACCACGTAATCGCAGCTCTGGCATTTGATCTTCAGTCGCGATTTCCTGAGCGTGGCAGAGAGAAGGAGCGTGTCAACTGCCCCAATTTCGAGGTTGTGCCGGATACTGTCCTCACCATAGGCTGCAAGCCCGCCGTCCTTGACCAGTTCCCGCAGGAAACGGTCCATGAACGCCTTCTCCTTGACAACGGTCATGCCCTTGAGTGCATCCTGTGCTGCATCGACAAGTTCGGCAAGCCCGTCTTCGTTGGTGTAGGCAACATCAAAGAGCCCGACAATCCGCTTCTGGACCTCGTGGTGGAGGAAGTTCCCCCGCTCGAACTCTTCCTTGGTCGGGCTCGGGCCTCCAATCAGCACACCCTTGAACCGCTCGAAGAAGTCCTTCTCGGCAAGGAAGATGGCACTCGAGCGCTCCCCGACTTTTGTGTAGTGCTCATCGATTGCGATCTCACGCAAGCGGCCGAACCGGGCTGCGGACTGACCTCCTTTCCGCTGCTTGCCCGGGACCGTTGAGGTTGCCCCGCCTATCGGCTCGATACGGTTGCCGCGCAGAAAACCCCAGTATGCTTCCCGGCGATCGATGACAAGGAGACCGTACACATACTTCTCCTCGAGCATCTTGAGCAGGGGTTCGAGTTCGAAGTTCGAGCTGCACCGGTACATATAGAGGTTGAGCGGTTCCGGGGGCTCGATGATGGTGCACTGGAGATCTGACCGGTCCCCGAAGGTCTTGACCGTTCCACAGAAGACTGCAAGACCTTTCTCAGGTGGTCGTTTGTATACTTTGAGGCGCGAGAGGATCGAGGAGATGGCGCTCTGTACATTGACTTTGGTCTGCTTGCTCTTGATGTTCGCGCACTGGCCGAACTCGTCCTTGAGCTGGTTGGTCACATCGTAGATCTGCTTGTCGGGCGGGATGTAGAGCGTGATTAGTTCCGTGCCGTCTCCCTGTTGCGACCGGAGCTTCTCCAAGACTTTCTTGAACTCATACCGCTTCCGCGCGTCGTCCATCTCCACTTCTTCTGCCATTGCCGGATTCAAACCTCTCTGTTAAGCTTATACCTATTCACCCGCGGGGGGCATAAATTTGCGCCCATTGCAGGATGACCTTCTCGTCCACATCGGAATTGATGCCATGGCTCCCCATGAACTCAATGAATGTTTTCGGGTCCTTTGCATGTTCAAAAATCTGCTCCCCGCTTTCGAACGGAATGATGGGATCTGCTCTTGCATGGAAGATCCAGACCGGCCGGGGCGAGATCCTTGCGATATACGTACTGGGTTCAATGGATGTTGCAAACTGCACCGGTTCCCCATTATACCCCTGCCCGACTACGGAGTTTCGGAGCCCCCAGTCCGAGGTGGAGATTCCCACATAACCGGCAAAGTCCGGATCCACACCTGCTGCCACTGCGGCATACCGGCCCCCGTTGCTGGATCCCACTGCATACACCGGTACCTGATATTTCCCGGCAAGCATCTTCCTCGCTGAGACCAGATCACAGATACTCAGGTAATACTGCGGGATCTCCCCCTTCCCAAACTTCGCATAATCCTGTTGGATCAACTGCTGGCCAAACGGAATGCCCGCGGACTCCCCTCCATTCCCCCGTGTGTCAACAAAGAGGAAGGCATATCCAGCCAAAGCATACCGCACCATCCGCTCTTCGTGGCCGGCAGGACTCTCTCCCGCTCCCGGTGCATAGACAACTGCCGCCACCGGGTTTTTTGGGGCAGCAAGGTAGGTTACCACATCGCCGTTTTCCGTGGATAGGACGATGCGGGATTTCGTGTACGTGTCATTGGCAGCAAGAACCTCCTCACTCGCGGTTGCCTGGGCACATTTCAGGGAGAGGATTCCGCTCTGGTCAACAGAGTATGTTGAAGTACCAGATGCGGTGTTGCCGGTACACCCACCTGTTATCAGAAAGGCAACGATCAGGAAAGAAGCGATGATGAGGGAGCGCACGGTCAGCACCTAAAGGCAGCGACAGATAAGGCAGATGGTCTTGGCATCCGTAATGGTCCCGTCCCGCATCATGGATAGAAGGTTCCGGGTCGGGATGTCAACAACCTCGATAACCTCGTCCTCGTCCTTCTCAAATTCCTGCGAAGGGGAAAGGCCCCGGGCCTCAAAGAGGAAGATCTTCTCATCTGTATATCCCGGGGTGGTGATGATATGCCCCCGGGGCTCGATACTCCGTGCGGCAAACCCGGTCTCCTCGATGAGTTCGCGGCCGGCTGCTGCCAGCGGTTTTTCTCCGGTCTCCAATGCCCCGGCGGGGGCTTCAAGAATGTAATCATCGATGGCATACCGGTACTGCCGGATAAGTTTGCATCGGTCTCCCTCAATGGGGAGTATGGCGACGGCGCTGCTTGGGTGCACGATCAATTTCTGCCGAAGAAGTCCGTTGGGGAGGCTTACGTCCCGCTGTTCGATCCAGAGCCTCCGCCCGCGAAAGATCTCCATTCACACCTCGTATTCGATGGGGTCCCGGATTCCGACCTCCGCAAAAGCCGCTTTTCGGAAGTGGCACGAACCGCAGGTGCCACAGGCAGCTCCTTCATTCCGGTAACAGGACCAGGTATGTTCATAGGGCACACCGAGTTTCTGCCCCTGGCGCAGGATATCGGTCTTGGTCATGTCGATGAATGGCGTAAAGAGCGTGATCTTTGTGGTGTCCTTCGTCCCGAGATCGATCACTTTCTGGAAGGCGTCGATAAATGCCGGGCGGCAGTCGGGATAACCGCTGTAGTCGAGCGACTGGACCCCGATGAAGATGGCATCTGCCCCCCGTGCTTCGGCAAAACTTGTGGCAATCGCGAGGAGGTTGGCGTTCCGGAATGGTACATAAGTGTTAGGTATATGCGCCCGCGCAGGATCAAACGTTTCGACCGCGATTTCGGTATCTGTTAAGCTGCTTGCCCCGAACTTTGTGAAGTAGTCGAGACTGATCTCGACAAATGCGCCGGCATTCAGGAGGGATGCGATCTTCTTTGCGCAGGCCAGTTCCTTCCCCTCGGTGCGCTGGCCGTAGTTCAGGTGCAGGGCGAGGATATCGTACCCCATGCTCTTTGCAAGGTACGCGAGGGTGGAAGAATCCATACCTCCTGAGAGTAAACAGACTGCTTTCATCATTGAACTCCGAGAATCTTGTGCAACTGGATCTGGAACCGGACCGGCAGGTTACCGGTGAGAACGAATTTTACCACCGGCTTATAATCCGTTCCGAATACCGGGGAGAAAAACACCTCGCCTTTGATGGGGTGGTTTTTCATGATCTCCTGCGCATACCTGCAATCCGCTTCGTCGCTCACGACAAACTTCACACTGTCTTCCGGCCGGATCTTCGCAAGAAGGGCGGGATGGCTCACCTCGCCCGAAGAAGGGCATTTTACATCCATGCAGATGGATGCGTAAGGCTGGAGCCGGGTGAAATCGAGGGTTCCATTGGTTTCGATATCAATGACGGTCCCCCGCTTGCAAAGAGATATGAGAAGGGGTTCGAGTTCATCGACCTGCAGCAGTGGCTCGCCACCCGTTATGCAGACATACGGGGGATTGGTGCGCCAGACCTGCTCAAGAACCGCATCAAGGCTCATCACCATCCCCCCACCCAGGGATGCCGGGGTGTCACACCAGCGGCAGCGGAGATTGCATCCCGCCAGACGGATGAAAAGGCAGGGCTTCCCCTGGTTCTTCCCCTCTCCCTGGAGGCTCCGGAAAATCTCCGCGATCTTCATTCTTTAAGCTCAGCGCACGATGTCGGGGATTCCCAGACCCGGATCTTTGGTACTGTTGCCTTGATCCCGTGGTCCTTGCAGACGGTGTAGAGATCGTCTCGGATAAGCGCAGCAATCAGTTCGCTCGTGGGATCGCCCGGTGTCGTTATGACCGGATGGAACTCACGTATGCGGGGAACCATGGGGTCCTCACTGTTGAGGATGATCTGGTGATCGTATTTGTTGACCACCTGTTTGATCAGGCTGTAATCGATCAGGATTTGCGTTTTTTGGTCCGGTTCACCCTCCATCCAGACCTCGACCTTCCACCGGTGCCCGTGGAGATTGGCGCACTTTCCCTCATAATGGAGCAGGCGGTGGCTCGTATCGATCTGCACCTCTTTATAGATCCCGACTTTCATTGCTCATCATTGACCTTAGGGGGATATAATGTTATTATCCTGAACGATCAATAGTATAAGACAGGCAGGTGGAGTGCCACAATTTATAAATCGATCACCCGCGTTAGTACATATCCCAGTGTGGGTTATCGATAACCACAAAATCAATTTAAAAGAGGCTATTTAATGGGACAGGGTAAATTTGCAGCCAGAAAGATGGTTCGGGACTCAAATAAGTTCCGGTGGGCAGACAAGAACTACGCCCGCCGCGAGCTCAATCTCGATGTGAAGTCAGACCCGTGCGAGGGTGCTCCGCAGGCGAGAGGTATCGTGCTTGAGAAGATCGGTGTCGAGGCAAAACAGCCCAACTCCGCAATCCGGAAGTGTGTGCGCGTCCAGCTTATCAAGAACGGACGGCAGGTCAGCGCATTCGCAGTCGGCGATGGTGCCATCAACTTCATCGATGAACACGATGAAGTCGAGATTGAGGGCATCGGCGGTCGTCTCGGCCGGTCCATGGGAGATATCCCGGGGGTCCGGTACGTGGTCACCAAGGTGAACAATGTCTGTCTTCATGAGATGGTCATTGGCAGGAAAGAGAAACCGCGCAGGTGATTTGAGATGTCAGAAACAACAGCCGGAAAGAAACTCCTGTTCAACCAGTGGGATGCCTCCGAAGTTACGGTCAACGACCCAAGCCTCATGCGCTACGTAACCCTCACCTCCCAGATCATCCCCCACACCTGCGGTAAGTTTTCCCGCCAGGAATTTGGCAAGAGTAATATGATGATTGTTGAGCGGTTGATCAACCGCCTCATGCAGACCGAGAATAATACCGGAAAGAAGCAACTGGCTATCCGGATCGTGCGGGATGCATTCGAGATCATCAACAAGAAGACCAAGCGCAACCCAATCGAGGTGCTGGTCGAGGCAATCGCCAATTCGGGTCCCCGCGAAGAGACGGTCCGTTTAAAATACGGCGGTATCAATGTCCCGAAGTCTGTCGACACTGCACCCATGCGCAGGGTCGATACTGCAATTCACTTCATTGCCGAAGCAACCCTGAAAGGGTCAAGCACCAGCAAGAAGAGTGCAAGTGCAGTTCTCGCCGATGAAATCATCGCCGCATCCAAGGGCGACATGAAGTGTTACTCGGTCGGGAAAAAGGAAGAACGCGAGCGCATTGCAAAATCCGCCCGTTAAATTATCTTTTTTGAGGTCATTTCATGTCCCGCGGCAAAAAATCTATTGAGCGCGCAACTGAGCTCATGAAGGATCCGAAGCACATTCGGAACATCGGTATTGTAGCACACATCGACCACGGCAAGACAACCCTCTCCGACAACCTGCTTTCAGGTGCAGGCATCATCTCTGAGGAGCTTGCAGGAAAGCAGCTCTTCATGGACTCAGATCCCGAAGAGCAGGCCCGTGGTATCACCATCGACGCATCCAACGTCTCGATGGTGCATGAATACGAAGGTCAGGACTTTTTAATCAACATGATCGATACGCCCGGTCACGTTGACTTTGGTGGCGACGTCACCCGTGCCATGCGTGCGGTTGACGGTGCGGTAGTTCTTGTCGATGCTGTCGAGGGAACCATGCCCCAGACCGAGACCGTGCTCCGGCAGGCCCTTAAGGAAGGTGTCCGCCCTGTTCTCTTCATCAACAAGGTCGACCGGCTCGTCAACGAGCTGAAAGTCGACGAGATGGAGATGCAGATCCGTCTCGGAAAAGTGATCGACAAGGTCAACAAGCTCATCAAGGGGATGAACGAGGAAGCCTACAACAGCGGCTGGAAGCTTGACGCAGGTGCAGGCACCGTTGCCTTCGGTTCAGCACTCTATAACTGGGCAGTTTCGGTCCCCTTCATGAAGAAGAGCGGGATCTCCTTCAAGATTGTTTTCGATAAGTGCCGTGCCGGTGATATGAAATATCTGGCAAAGAACAGTCCGCTCTCGGATGTTCTCCTGGATATTGTGGTCAACAAGCTGCCAAACCCGCTTGAAGCACAGAAGCGCCGTATCCCCGTCATCTGGCATGGCGATAAGGAGACCAAGGAAGGAAAGGCAATGATTGACTGCGACCCGAATGGTCCGGTTGCCCTGATGGTCACTGATATCTCCTTCGATCCCCATGCGGGGGAAGTCGCTACCGGGCGTCTCTTCTCAGGCAGCCTCAAGCGCGGCGACACGCTCTATGTTATGGGGTCGTCAATGAAGGAGAACCGCCTTCAGCAGGTCGGTATCTTCATGGGTCCCAAGCGTGTTGAAGTCGAGGCGATCGTCGGTGGCAACATCGCAGCGGTCACCGGTCTCAAGGACGCAGTTGTCGGTTCAACCGTTACAAACCTCCTCGAAATCACCCCGTTCGAATCCCTCAAGCACTATTCAGAACCGGTCATGACCGTTGCTGTCGAGGCAAAGAACATGAAGGACCTGCCCAAGCTCGTTGAAGTGCTCCGGCAGGTGGCCAAGGAAGACCCGACACTGGTCATCACCATCAACGAAGAGACCGGTGAGCACCTCATCTCCGGTATGGGTGAACTGCACCTTGAGATCATCACCGGTCGTATCAAGCGCGACAAGGGCGTCGAGATTGTCACTTCGCCGCCAATCGTCGTATACCGTGAGACGGTCACCGGCAAGGTAGAAAATGTCGAAGGGAAATCCCCCAACCGCCACAACCGCTTCTACTTCACCCTCGAGCCCTTAGCCGATGAGATCGTCAACCTGATCAAGAAAGGCGAGGTCTCGATGAACCAGCAGGCAATCGAGCGCCGTGATGTGCTGGTTGCAGCAGGAATGGACAAAGACGATGCCAAGAGCATCAAGATGATCAAGGGCACCTGCATGCTCATCGACAGGACCAAGGGTATCCAGTACCTCAACGAGACCATGGAACTGATCATCGAGGGTATCCACGAGGCACTTGCGGGCGGCCCACTCGCTGATGAGCCGGTCCAGAACCTCAAGATGACCCTAACCGATGTCAAGCTCCACGAGGATGCAATTCACCGTGGTCCCGCACAGGTTATTCCCGCAGTCCGCGGCGCCATCAAGGGCGGCATGCTGATTGCCGGCGACTCGCTCTTAGAGCCTGTCCAGAAGATCCAGATCACGGTCCCGATGGACCAGATGGGTGCAGCAACCTCCCAGATCCAGGGGCGGCGCGGCCAGGTCTTCGATATGCAGAGCGAGGGTGACACCATCACGGTTGCCGGCAAGGCACCCGTGGCTGAACTCTTCGGGTTTGCCGGTGATATCCGGTCCGCAACCGAAGGCCGGGCCATGTGGAACACCGAGTTTGCAGGGTTCGAACTTGTTCCCAACAACATGGTCAAGGAAGTCGTCGTGGCGATCCGCAAGCGCAAGGGCTTGAAAGAGCAGATGCCGACCCCGAACGACTACCTCGCAGTATAAGTCCCAATACCCCAGGTCCCCTTTTTTATACATTTTTCGTCGTGATTCATTCAAATCCGGACAAAACGTTAACCCCTCTTTCCCACCAGTAATTGATGGTGTCAGATGGAACCAGACTCCTGTCGTTTTATAATTATACCTTGTGGTAATGTCCGTGCTGCATCAAGACCCCGGTCCCCATAAAAAAAATTAGGGCAGACTGTGCCATAGGGATAATCCGTATCGCTTAATACCATGGACGAAAAAAGGTTTCTCCGATGAAACCCCTCGCCCTTGTCATCTGCATAATGCTCCTTGTCCCGGCCGCCGCCGCATCCGACCCGTACGTCTACGGGGAGCCAGTCCTCATCCCGGCAGGCATAACGCCCGTTCTCAAAAATGCCACCTATCCTGATAGCAGCCTGTCAGACCCGGCCGAGGTGGAGGAATTCTTTGACCAGCTGATGCCGGCAAATCTTGCCCGGTACAATATCATCGGAGCTTCGGTTGGTGTAGTTTCTGACGGGAACGTCATCCTTGCCAAGGGGTATGGGTACAGCGATATCGCAAACCGGACACCGGTTGACGCAACCACCACCGCATTCAGGATCGGTTCCATCACGAAACTCTTCACCTGGACCCTTGTAATGCAGCTCGTGGACGAGGGTAAAATCGACCTTGACGCTGATGTAAACACCTACCTGAAGGATATGAAGATCCCCGATACGTACCCTGGCCAGCCGGTCACGATGCGCCACCTGATGACCCACTCGGCCGGGTTCGAGGATGACACCATCCACCAGGAGGTCCTGATGGAGAGCGACCTATCGCCGTTCCGGCAGTATTGTGCCGAGAACATTCCTGCCCGGGTCAATCCGCCCGGGAAAGTCTCTTCATACTCCAACTACGGGACCACCCTTGCTGCTGTCATAGTCGAGGACATAACCGGCGTACCCTTCGAACAACAGCTCCAGTCCCGCATCCTTGATCCGCTTGGTATGGCCCGCACGAGCATACTCGAGGACCTTCCCCCCGTGCTTGCCGCGAACCTCACGAAGGGATTTGAGTCCGCTGGGTCGAAGAACGTCCCGGTGCGGGACGCGATCATTGTCGTCGCCCCGGCAGCGACGGTCAGTTCGACCGCTCCTGACATGACAAGGTTCATGATCGCCCACATGCAGGGGGGGAGGTACGGGAACGCAACGATCCTTTCAGAACCGGCCGCGGATCTGATGCATGCCCGGGCGTTCGCTAACGATCCCCGCATCTCCGGGATGTGCCTCGGGTTCTACGAGAACACCTACAATGGCGTGCGGACGATCGGTCACGATGGTGACACGACCCTGTTCCACGCAAAACTCGTCCTCATCCCTGAAAAGCGGACCGGGTTCATCGTTATGTATAATAGTCCCGGCGG
The DNA here is from genome assembly GCA_041305785.1 of Methanoregula sp. Taxonomy (GTDB): domain Archaea; phylum Halobacteriota; class Methanomicrobia; order Methanomicrobiales; family Methanospirillaceae; genus Methanoregula. The sequence goes on from JBFYKS010000222.1 coordinate 34,269, forward strand.
CGGCAGTGCACGTAACGAGGTCTTTGAACAATTCATGGACCACTATTACCCAATGAACGCCGTTGCGTTGCCGGCATATAGTCCGGCAGATGTTGCACGACTGCAGAAGTATACCGGGACCTACGATACCAACCGTCGCAGCTTCACCCGGTTTGAGAAATACCTGCTCCCGACCACCCAGTATGGGGTGACGGTTGCTCCGGACGGTACCCTGATCCTGTCCGGGAAAGCTCTGATCGATTCGGGTGATGGCAACTTTGTGAAGCCCGATGGAACGCGCCCTGCTACGGGGATTTTCGTCTTCCATACCGGGCCTGATGGCTCTGCCGACTATTTCACCATGAGTAACTCCCCATATCTTACGTTCGATCGGGTGCCGTGGTACGAGACCCACGGTTTCCTTGAGAACCTGAAGGCAGCAGCAGGGATCATTATTGCCACCGTCCTGATCTGGCCCCTCCTGTACGTATTCAGGCGTACGCACGGGATTACCGTGCCTGCCGCACCAAAACCGGCAGTCGCTGCGCGGTGGACCGCGGGAGCTGCAGCGCTTCTCCTGCTACTGTTCGTGCTCGTTATCCTCCCGTCTTTCTCGTCACAGGAGATGGTCGACATCTACCTCCGCGGCACCGGCCCAGCCCCTGCAGTCATGGTCGCAGGTCTCACCCTGACGGTCATCGCTGCCATGCTCACGCTTATGGTTGTAGTGTTTGCAGTGCTGGCATGGAAGGTTAAGTTCTGGACGCCCCTGCATCGCGTTCATTACACCGTTATTGCCATTGCTCTCCTCGCGATGTTGTACTGGCTGCATTACTGGAACCTCTGGGTATTCTGTCTCTGACCTCTCCGGCCAGAGCCAGATTTTTCCCGATCAACTCCCAAATAGACTCTCTTTTTTTTTGAGCCTCCGACCACAACAGTGAACAGTCTTTCCCTCCCATTATTGATCAATGGCAGAGGAGACAAAACTCAAAATTGTCGTTTTTGGTGCATTCGGGGCGGGGAAATCCACCCTCATCACCACGCTTGACCCCGCGGCGAAGCATATCGAGGCGAACTGCGCCGGGGGAACCACTACGGTTGCCCTGGACTTCGGCCGTATCCAGAATAACGGGTGCAATATCCACATCTACGGCACGCCCGGGCAGGAGCGGTTCGAGTTTGCGCGGGAGATTATTGCGAAAGGAATGGACGGTGCTATCCTGCTCGTGGATGTGACCACGCCCATGGACGAGTTCACCAGCCATCTCTCCGCTTCCCTCCACGCTGCCAAAGTGCCGTTTGTGGTCTTCCTGAATAAGTGCGACGGAGCCGGCGCAGATCCGGATGCATTTTCAGGAAAGTTCGGGACTTCGGAAGTACAGAAGATCTCGGCAAAGGATCCGAAGCAGAGCAGGGATGCCCTGATGCAGTTTGTTGGTACCCTTGCGCCGCGCCCGAACGGGCACAACCACGGGTAGTTCAACTGCCTGCACCACTTTTTTGTCCGGCCATGCACCAGTCTCCCCCGACCCGGTGAAATGGCAAATGTGCTGCACAGGTGCCTGATAACCATGAATAAAAATGGAAGGGAACCTCACCCGCGATTTTTTTTCATCAACCGCTCTGTCACGGCATTTTTTTTTAGCCAGGGTCTGATTGATCGATCCTGTGATCCACGTCGGATAAAACGATTTTTTGTAGGTTATATAGCCTGATTGTAGGTTAATTAACCTACAATCGGCAGGGTAATTTACACCGTTTGATCGCGATTGAAAAATTTTTGGCCGCGATCCAATGTCGTACCGGAACCGGAATCGTGATAGTGTTAGATGAGATTCCTGTTATCGGTCCATTTTTCGTTTGCACCAGTATTCCGTAACCTGAATTATGCGTGCACCAAAGAAGCAATAACCGGAATAATCCTTACGCTTCCCGCGGGAAATGCCACTTAGCCAGGTAATAGATCCCGGCAATGATCATCACGGCGCTGATTGCTGCAATCACATACCCCCCGGCCTCCATGCTGCAGGTCTGCTTCCCGGCAGTTTCGGCCGCGAGACGTGCACAATTCATCGGGAAATCGATCAACAAAAACCAGATGATATAGCAGTTTGCGAGGATCTCCCCGATGACTGCGAGGGTGGGGATAGTCATGGACTGGAGTCCCAGGTTCTCTGAATCGGGGGGCATATCGGTGCTCATACTCACATGTATACCGGCCTTGGGTAAAAATGGTACTGGAATATATCAATTACCTGCAGGTTCAGCCCGGCTGGAGCATCAGAGGATCCGTTCCAGTATATCAGCAGCATCCTGCACATATGCCGGGCATTTTGTTTTAAACAGGTTCGCCTTTGCGGCGGCATCGTACTCTGCCGGGATGCTCATGTTGTGGCCGAGCAACTCTGTGCAGTTCACCGAACCGTGCTTTTTTTGAAATTCCTGGATAAACTGCCGGGTGAGAGCACGCGTCTTCTCGGTCGCAGCCGGATCATCGCTTAGTTCAGCTTTGCCGTATTTGAGACCGATCACCATGATGGCGCCGGAAACGGCCCCGCAGATATTGCCGGTCCTTGAGATGCCCGCGCCAAACCCGCAGGCAATCTTCCGGGCGGCCTTTTCATCAAGTCCCAGTTCCACGGCAAAGGTGGAGAAGACGGAGGCCGCACAGGTTATCCCTTTGGAAAAACTTCCTGCTGCATCATCGGATTTTGTCATAGTACCCCGTATGTGTTTACTGAATCATAGTAAAAAAATCCCGCACCCGGTTAACGCCCGGTCACCCGTTTACCCGCTCTCCATAACCGCCCGGACAACTCTCTCGATCTCATCGTACTGCACCTCCCCCATACCCCTCTTTTCAATGCCGAGATCGGTTGCGATGATATGGACATCTGCGGAGAGACCGGCAGCGGTGAGTTTTTTTGTTGCACAGCAGTCGGAACACCCATCAAGGACAAAGAGCCGGTCTGCATTCATCACATCCGCCCTGAGGGACTCGGCGGACTGTTTGGAGTTCGTGCACAGGAACATTCCGGGCTTTCGCTGCATCAGGAGCATCGCCACCTGCGTTGTGAGTTTGCCGGTGTTCGAGATTCCTGAACAGGTGACAAGGACACAGGTCATGGTTCCGTTTCCTGGTTATTCAGCAGGTACCGTTACATCCACAAGAACATCCCGTGTTGTTCCCGCCACCCTTCTTCCCCGTTGACCCGGCATCCTTCTTCCTGCCTTCACCTCTCCAGCACGCGGAGACGATCTTCTCGACATCGTCCTGCGTATAGTCTTTCGATAGACCTTTGGCGATCCCGAGTTCGGTCATCACCAGATGCTGTCCAGCCGCAACGCCCTGTGTGCCGGCAATCTTCTTTGCGCAGAGCATCGGGCAGCCATCAAGGATGACAACCTCTTCTGCGTTCATCGCACTCGCGACAAGGCTCTCCGCACCTATTGCGAGCAGGGCAACGCAGGCAATGCTCCCGTAACCTTCCTCGGTCAGCTGAAGCGCCGCAAGATTGGTCAGTTGTCCGACATTTGCCTGCCCGGCACACGGGAAGATGATCCGTTTCTTCTCGTTCTGTCCACAGGTGCATGTTGGTGTCTCTGTCATTTTTTCACTCCGTTACCAGCGACTTGATCTCGTTTACGTCCGGCACTCTGCCCTCCGTTACGATCTCATCGTTGATGATGAGCGCTGGTGTCATCATCACCCCGCTTGTTGCGATGGCATTAATGTCTTCAACCTTCACGACTTCGGCGGCAATGCCGAGGTCTTTCACTGCTGACTGCACATTGTCAAAGAGCCTCTTGCACTTTGCGCAGCCGGTTCCGAGCACTTCAATCTTCATCGTCATATACAAAATCCACTCGCTTCAGTTCTCATCGCCTTCATTCAGGCAGGTTTTTTTTGTACTCTTCCATGATCGCCCGGGCATATGCGTCCGCAACACCCGGGGGGATATAGTTTTAGACCCGGATCTTCTTCATCAGCGCTTCGCTGATACGAGAGTCATTTCCCGGGTTCTGTTCCCGCACCGCGGCAATGCTCTCGTCGAGCATCGTGATCCCGGTCATAGTCCCGTTCACCGGAATTTGTCGGATCCGCCGGAGGGCATCGGCGGCACAGCAGGGGATTTTATCGTTGTTCATTCCGGTTCCTCACATGAAGTTCCCGAAGATAAACCCGGCGATAGTCGAGAACACAATAACCAGCCCGGCGTACACAACCGTCTTCTTCGCCCCGATGATCCGGTAAATGACCAGCAGGCTGGGCAGGCTGATGGAGGGGCCGGTGAGGAGCAGGGCAAGGGCCGGGCCTTTTGCCATGCTCCCCGAAAGGTACCCAAGGTTTGTCCCGATGACCGGCACCTCAAGGAGTGTCGGCATGTACAGCACTGCCCCGATGACTGCCGCAAGGAACGTTGCCGGCAGCGAGTTGTCTCCGATGAACGGTTTGAACGTCTCCGGGGGCAGGAAATAGGCAAGGACGCCGAGTGCGAACGTGCCGATGATGAGGATGGGGAAGATCTTCTTTGTTAAGTCCCATATTTCGAGGCCCCACTCTGTCACCTCTTCGCGGGTGAAGTAGTAGATGAGGAGGAACGCAACCCCCATCGAGAGGAAGTACACGATCAGGAGCCGGTAAAAGACGTCCAGCGCGGAAGTACCGATGAGCAGGATGGCGACCAGAAAGACAAAGAACGCGGGGACAACCCATTTCGGCCGGGTCTCTTCCTGTGCCATGACTGCCCGGCGGGCTGCCGCGTGCGTCTTCTTCGTCTCCTCATCCTGCTTTGGGAAGAGGCTCATCATGATGAGCCCGATGACAATCGAGAGGATTACTGCCGACACCGCACGGGCGATACCGAGGTCGAACCCCAGTACCTTTGCCGTATACACGATCGCAAGAATGTTGATGGCCGGCCCCGCGTACAGGAAGGTAATCGCCGGTCCAAGGCCGCTGCCCTTTTTGAGAATGCCGGCAAACATCGGGAGGATCGTGCAGCTGCACACCGCCAGCACGGTCCCGGACACGGATGCGATTCCATACGAGACCGTCTTTTTTGTCTCCGGGCTGAAGTACTTCAGGACCGCATCCTTCCGGATGAATGCGGCGATGGCCCCGGCAATGAAGAAGGCCGGGACAAGGCAGGTGACGACATGCTCCGTAAGGTATGCAAGCAGGGTTGTCCAGCCAAGCAGGAGTGAGCCGATGATGGGGTCAGTCATAGCAGTGTCTCACACGAGCGGTGGGGAGAAGGTTGCCAGCAGGAGGAGCCCCTGCTCTCCGGCATCAACGCGATGTACCTGTTCGGCGGGCATGATCCCGACAATACCCCTGATATAAGGGATTTTGGTCCCTTCAAGAGTACACGTCCCTTCACCCGCGAGTACATCATGGGATTCCACCTGTGCTTCATGCGCATGGTCCCCGATAGAGCATCCGGGTTCTATTCGCACATGGTGGAGACTCATGCGTCCCCCGGTATCCATTCCCGTCACCAGGTGCCGGAGTGCGACCCCGGCAAACTTCGGGTGCGGGTTCCAGGGCTGGGATTCAACAGCTATAGCCTGTCCGGGTAGGAAAACAGTGCTGTGCCGGCCAACGGATTGGTTTGTTTCCATGGTATCCACATCATTTCAAATTTAGTTGAATTAATGTGAACAGGGCAAGGTTATATATCTTGTCATTTCAGATTATTTTGAAATGAAACGGAAGTCTCTAACCTGCTGCGGAACCATTGCCCAGAAGGATGATCCGGCAACCGAACTTCCGGAGCAGATCCAAAAGGAACTCGATGCAATCGGCGGACTCGAAACTCTCGCAAAACGCCTTCCTCCCTCAAATGATCTTGAGGATAAGAGCAGGATCTATCAGGCCCTCTCCGATCCCCTCCGTCTCACGATCCTCCACCTGATAAAAGACCAGCCGCTCTGTGTCTGTGTCATCAACCGGTTCACGCGCCTCTCCGGCTCGAAGCTCTCCTATCACCTGAATATCTTAAAGGAGTGCGGGCTTATCGAAGGTGAATATCACGGAAACTGGATCATTTATTCATTGACCAATGCCGGCCGTGAGTATGTCGGGTAGTCCTGCGACTTGGAAATTTTTTTAGACCCCGAACCGGGATCCTCTTCTGTGAATGAATAAAAAAGGATTTTTTTCAGATCATTTCGGTCTTGACAATGACAACATCCTTGACCGGGCGGTCGCCGGGGCCGGTCTTGGTCTTGCCAATCTTGTCGACAACATCCATCCCTTCGACTACTTTGCCGAAGACCGGGTGCTTCCCGTCAAGGAAGTTATTGTTCACGAGGTTGATGAAGAACTGGGACCCGCCGGTGTTGGGCCCGGCATTTGCCATCGAGATCGTACCGCGATCATTCTTGTTGACGGGCGAGAACTCGTCCTTGATCGCATAGCCCGGGCCGCCGCGTCCGGTGCCGGTTGGATCGCCGCCCTGGATCATGAACCCGTTGATGACCCGGTGAAAGATCACACCATTGTAGTAGCCTTTCTGTACAAGCGTCTCGAAGTTGCCCGCGGTTATGGGCATATCTGCTGCAAGGGCAATGGTTATCGTGCCCATGTTTGTTTCGAGCCTTACGCTCTTGTCTGAAGCAGTTGTCATAGTACTCCACTACTGTATGGAACCTGGTAATTCATCTGTCTTGTGAGTCCGCTCTGATCGTGAGGGGTAAAGACGTGCTCAATGGAGATTCAGTTTTTTCAGCTCCCTTACCCCCAAGGGAGGGGTTTCCGGTACAAAGGCTCTCATGCAAGAAAACCGGCTGAAAAAAACGGACATACGGTATCCTGGAATTATTCTTACAGAAAAAAATGGGTTTTTAGATCATTACGGCGCGGATGATCGTTACGTTCTGGAGCGGGCGGTAATTACCTGCTTTACCTGATGTCTGAACTTTTGCGATCGCATCCACCACGTCCATGCCATCGACAACCTTGCCGAAGACCGGGTGCTTGTTGTCGAGATAATTATTGTCCACGAGGTTGATGAAGAACTGGCTGCTTCCGGTATCTGGTCCTGAGTTTGCCATCGCTATGGTGCCCCGGTCATTCCGGTTCGTGGTGAGAAACTCATCGGGGATCATGTAGCCCGGGCCGCCGCGTCCGGTGCCGGTTGGATCGCCGCCCTGGATCATGAACCTGTCCATGACCCGGTGGAAAATTACCCCGTCATAGTATCCCTTCTCAACAAGGCTCTTGAAATTCCCTGCAGTGATGGGCATGTCCGGATTGAGCGCGAGGGTGATCTCGCCCATACTCGTCTCAAGACGTGCACGCTCCCAGGATTCGAGTGGCATAGCGGTTGTTGCAGGCTGCATGGATTCTGATGGCAGCGGGCATACCCGGCTCCCTCCAGCGTCGCAGGTATCCGCAGGTGCCTGATGGGTGCACCCGGCAGTCAGGAGAAGGGCAGCGATGAAGGCGCCAAGGATAAGGGTATTCCGGATCGATAACATTCCTGAATGGTTGGTTGAGAAGAAAAAAATAGGTTTTGGAGACAGGATGTTTTTCAGGCCGTCTACGTATTCCCGTCATCCTTTCGGGAACCGCTAAAGTAGAAGATCCCGCCGATGGCAAGGATCATCGAGATGAACCCGGTCAGGAGGATCATGCTGCCACGGGAGGTATAGTTGGA
>JBFYKS010000223.1:0-19168 GCA_041305785.1 Methanoregula sp.
GGCGCTCCTCAAGGGTTGCCACAAAATTGCCAACACCGACATCGCCGTCAATGATGATATCGGGATCCATCTCAATGAATGTCTCGAAGTTACCGGTCGTTTTGCCGAACCAGCCGCCGACATTGGGCAGTGCCCGGTATTTTTCCGGCATGTACACGTTCCCGTTCTGTTTGTTGGGTTCAAAATTGACGCCAATCAGCTTGTCCGGGGCAAGCACGAACACCGCGATGGTTGTCGGCGGGGCAGTACTAAGGACGCAAGTGATCGGCTGCGGAATTTCCAGGGTCCGGTTCACCATATCCGTGATGGCCCGGGTGTCCGCTGAGGTCTGTAATGCGGGCTGTGCAGTTGTGCACCCCGGCAGAATAACGGCGATGCAGATGAGAAGTGAGGCGAGAGCAAACAGGATAACAGGTCTATTACGCATATTCATCAACTCTTGTATTTTCCCAGGACTGAAGCAGAGTGGCATTTGTAGCCACATCCGGCAGAGTACCCGGTGAGGTTTCCGGTATATCGTCAATCACCCGGGCTAATAAACATTTTCATTTAATATTGTCCAAAAGTTAATTTTTTTTAGTTTACAAATCGCTCGGACAAAAAGCATCAGGCAGATCTTTGGTTCCGTATGATGATCCGGTCTGCCGATTTGCCAAAGAAGTGATACCCCGACCCCCCGGCACTGAGGATGTCCAGGAGATCATCCGGACGATAGACAAGATCGCCCCCAAGAACAGAAACCCCCCTGCGGAAGAATGCCGCTGGCAACATGCTCGCCGTCGGCCCGACTACGACTACGTGTGTTCCAGGCTTCGCGGCCGCAAGGATCGGTTCTAACGAGTGGAACAGGATCGATGTCCCAGTGATGACCAGCAGATCGGCTTTTGCCACAACCTCAGCGGTCCGTTCGACCGACACCCAGAACGGCAGCTCATCGGGCTTGAGGGTCCGGGGGTCCATCTCGATGACGGCATACGGTTTCTCGCGCTGCTTGAGCCGTTTCAGGATAGGTACCAGCGCCCCGACAACAACAACCTCTGCTTCGTCCGGGATCTCGACGGTATCGAGCGCATCGGATCCGCGTTCGAGCGAATAATCCTGCGGGGGATCCTGCTCCCAGCAGGACGCGGAGAGGGCATTGACAACCGCGATACCAATCGCCCGCTTGATCGGGCTTTTGTCAAAGACCGTTGATAAGAAATCCTCGACCGGCCTGCCCCGGAACTTTCCGGTCCAGGGAGAGGCCCGCAGTGAACTCGGGCAGCAGACCGCTTCCGGTATCTCTTTTATCGGCGTGAAGCAGAGACCCCCGTGCCCGTTACTCAGTTTGACACCGGTAAAAAAGATCCCGATGACGACTCGCTCGACCGATATGCCGGCAAGCTCGTCCCCGAACCGGGACCGCAGCTCCGCTATCGTCTCCCGGAGGATAGCCCCTTTATCAAATGACGGGCTTTGATCGGGAAGACCGGTAGCTGTGCCGGAAGCCGTCTTCACCGGCACGATTCACACCCGCACGATCCTTTGTACTCAGGGGCCGGGATTTTTTGTTCCGGTACTTTCTCTGCAACATGGACATGGGACTGCCCGAAATTGCTCCGGACGGTTGTTTTCTTTGTCACGACAAGACCTTTCGAAAACATGCCGCTTGTAAAATCTTCCGGGTGGCAGAGCGGGTGCCCGTAACTGTGGATGGAACGATCGAGCTCGCTTATTCCTGCCGATCCTTCCCCGCAAACCGGCCCGCAGAACCAGTGGTTGGAGACAAAGAGCCCCCCCGGCTTCAGGCCCGCGGCAACCTTGCCGAAGATCGCGGGCAGATCCGCCCGGAACTTGTAGAGCAGGTGGGAGATCATCACGATATCGTACCCGCTGCCGGGATCGTCGGTGACGATGTCCCCGCCCCGGACCGTGATCCGGTCCTCCATGCCATAGGCGCGGATAAATTCTTCGGTGATACCGATCACATGGGGTTTGTCGAAGACGACCGCATGGAGCTTGGGATTCTTCTGGCAGGCAGCGATGGCATAGAGCCCATGCCCTCCCCCGACATCAAGGAGCTTCGTAGCCGTGTCAAACCCGTCCCATGCGGCAAGGATCCTTGTCACGTCCTGCACTTCCCCGCGGAGGGTCCGCTCGGCAAGGGCCCGGAGGAACTGTGGGCCAGGGCCAGCTGAAAAACCGGTGTTCTTCGGGACCGTCTGGGCGAGAGTGTCCTCAAGATGGCTCCACTGACCCTGCTCGTCCGATGCATTCAGGATCCAGTCCCCCTGGTATGCTGCGCTTCGTTTCACGAGAAGGCGGCCTGCTGTCTCATTGTTGGAAAACCGATCGTCCTTTTGCGCGAGAAGACCCAGTTCAGCAAGGGTCTGGAAAAGGCTCCGGGTGAACATGCCATTGATCGACAGTGCACTCCCGATCTCCTCCCGGGTCGCTGGGCCGTGCTCGTCCAGCCAGTCAAAAAGGCCAAGCGAGAGTGCCGCCCGGAGCACCTGGTAGGTCTTGTAGCCGTCAACGATACGGTCGATGGCGGAGATCTCCTCCCCCACCGCAATGTCACTGATTTCTGGTATCATGATACTCATCCTTCCTGACCACGGTCATCCATGCGACGTGGTATTGAGAAACGCCTCGTACTCTGTATCGGTGAGCGCGTAATGGTAGAAGGTCTGATAGAATTCCTGTGTCTCGGCTCTCAGGTTAATATCAGAAAATTGCTCCGGGTACAGGGTCTTGGCAAGCCACAGGATGCCCAGCGGGGCTTCCGGCGAGGGCCGGTCCCACCAGAACGATCCGATTGGGCAGGGATAGAGCTGGTGGTTTTTTACCGCAGCGATGCTGCCCAGCTGGGCATTATTCCTGACATCCCCGACCGGAATGAACGTACCCTCGTTGCTGCTGATGATGATAACCTCCGGGTCCCATTTCACCACCTGTTCCAACGAAGTGTCGCGATTCGTCCCGAGATCCTCTGCCACGTTGATTCCCCCGGCTGCGGTGATATATTCCTGTCCCCACCACGCACCACCGTTGGTGTGCGTCGTCTTCCCGAGCATGTAGTAGACACGCTTTTTCTCATTTGGGGGAATCTGCGAGACGCGTTGCTGGACAAGCGAGAGTTTCTCATCCCAGTACGCGAGCAGGGCATCGGCATCGCTCTTTTTGCCAAGGACTTCACCAATCATGGCGAATTCCCGTTTCATCAGGCTCATGTTGCCGCGCCCGGTCATAACGGTGACGACCGGTATCCCGCTCTCGCGGATCTTCGCATTCCCTTTCTCTGACGTCACGCTTGCTATCACGAGGTCCGGGCGGAGCGTTAGGATCTCCTCGACATTGACCTCATCAAAAGACCCGGCATCAGTCACGTTCCCGAACCGGGGCTGCATGACTCTGAGCTGGGGCATGACACACTTGGCCGGCTGGGCAACGATCATACCCGACCCGCCAAGAACCATCACTTCGTGCGTTGCCCCGCCGCAGCAGGTGATGGCGATGCGGCTGATGTTTGCCGGAATGGTGACGGTATTTCCGGCCATATCGGTGATGATCCGTGTCCCGTCCGTACTCGTTTGGCCTGCGGTTGTGGGCATTGCCACGACCGCAGCAATCGCGATCGCTGCCCCAATGAGAATGATCCCTGCAAGCAGGATTCGTGTTGTGTTGTTCAACCCGTTTCGTTTCTGTTCTGTTCCCATGATGACACTCCGTTATTGTACCAATTCCGCCTGCGCCAGAACCGCATGGTCAAACGATCGCGGCACGGACAGGACTTATTCTACCGTATCGATGCCCTGAAGACGGGGCGTTCTCCGGTGCACGCGGGTTCATGATGCCCGTGGCACCTACATTGGCCGGCCCGGTGCGGCACGCAGACATGGCGCTCGACCGTGTGGCTGTACGCGATCGAGACATCCACCCCGTAGGTCTCCTTCAGGTTCTCTTCCGTGACAACCTCCTCGGCAAGACCATACGCCATGAACGAGCCGTGCTGCATGATCGCCACATTGTTGGAGGTGAGGAACGCATGGTCGGGGAAATGCGAGCTCATGATCACCGAGAGCCCTTCGGTTGCAAGCCGGTCGATGATCTCCAGCACCCGGATCTGGTTGCCGAAATCGAGGTGCGATGTCGGCTCATCGAGCAGCAGTACTTCAGGCTCCTGAGCCAGCGCCCGCGCAATCATGGCAAGCTGGTACTCCCCACCGCTGATCGCGCCCACCGGCTTGTCGGCAATCTTCCGGATACCGACAAGGTCGATAGCTGCATCAGCCTTTGCTCTGTCCTCCCGCCCGGGCGAGGCAAAGAGCCCGAGGTGCGGGGCACGACCCATGAGGACGAAATCCCGGACCGGAAACGGGAAGACAATTTCGTGGGCCTGCGGCACGTACCCGATGACCTTGGCCACATCGCGGGGGGGGAGGGACCGGATGTTGTTACCATGGAGTTGGATTGTACCGGCGCAGAGTGGGTTGAGGTTGGCAAGGCACCGTATCAGCGTGGATTTGCCGATGCCGTTTGGCCCGAGAATGCAGAGCACCTCCTCTTCGGCAAGCGAGAACGAAATTTCAGAAAAGATCGTCCGTACCGGGTCGTAATGAAACCCGGCCTTTCGGACATCAAGGATCATATCCATCCCACGGACCTCCGGCCAAGAAGGTATGCAAAGAACGGCGCCCCGAGGATAGCTGTCAGGATCCCCAGAGGGATCTCGGCATTCGTGAGCATGCGGGCGAGGTCGTCGATGATGAGCATGTAACAGGCCCCAAGGAGCAGGCAGACCGGCAGGAGTTTTGTGTAGTCCGGGCCGACCAGCATCCGGCCAAGGTGGGGTACAACAAGGCCAACCCATCCTACAATCCCGGCAATGCAGACCGCAGACGCGGTGATCAGGGTCGAGCAGAGGATGATAGTCTGCGCCATCCGTTTCGTGTCGATACCCAGCGCCCGGGCCTCGTCATCGCCCACTGCAAGAATGTTGATGCGCCAGCGGATCAGGAGCAGGATGATGGCGGCTGTAAAGAAGAACGGCACGATCATAACGATGTCCTCGTACCGGACCGACGCAAGGCTCCCCATCAGCCAGAAGGTGATGGCTGGCAGCTTCTCGTACGGATCGGCAACGTACTTGGTCAGCGAGATGAGCGCCGTGAAAAATGCCCCGACAATGATGCCTGACAGCACGAGGACGAGCGTGGGGGTTGTCCGGTACATCCGGCTGAGGAGGTAAGTGACCGTGACGGCAAGGATTCCAAACGCGAACGCCGAGATCTGGATCATCATCATGTTCCAGGAGAGGAGGATAGCAAGCGCTGCACCGAACCCGGCGCCGGATGCGACACCGAGGATATCCGGTGAAACCAGCGGGTTCTTGAAAAGCCCCTGGTATGCCGCGCCGGCCATCGAGAGCCCGGCCCCGACAAGAACCGCGGCAATGACCCGGGGCAGCCGGATCTGGTAGATGACGTTTGCCTCGGCTGCCGACCAGACCGGATAGATGTGCGCCACGTTCTCTGGCAGGAGGTTCACAACCGGTGCTGCCAGCAGCAGGATAACATGCACCGGGTCGACATCGTACCGCCCTATGAAAAGCGAGAGGAAGACAAGGACCGGGAGCATGCAGTAAATCAGCACGGTTGTAACAGCAGGGATAAAGAGTGCGTCCCGTATTCGGCCTGCCCGCTGGTACAGGACTCGGAGGGGATCAGATTTTTCAGCAGGTGTCTCGCTCATTATCCCATTACCTTACAATTATCAGGACTGTGATGCAGGCGTTTCATGTGGATTCGCAACCGGGGGGCGAATCGCATGCGCCCCGGGCCGGATGATGAGCGCTCGCTTCATCAGAATAACGCACAGCATGGTTCTTCCGGGTAAGCCAGGTCAGTTTGCCGTCGACAACCCCGAATGCGGCCATCCTCATGGGGGTGATCCCCTCCGCAAGGTCCAGCAGATCGGAATCCTGAGGTACCAGGAGGTACCGGTTGGCCGTTCGTCCTGCGGGTGCTGCAAGCAGTTCCTCTATGGTCTCATGTGAAGGCCGGGTGCCGAACGATACGGCAAGGATCGCTTCTTCCTGATGGTAATAATTGCCCCGGATCACGCGGAACATCACGTTTTCGTTTTTTCCGGGGGGGAGTTCTCTCCAAACCCATCCATCATATTCGGAGAACTGTGCATGGAGGTCCCTGCAAGCAAAGGTCTGCATGATATCGTGAACTGATCCCATGATCTTTCACCCTTTTGTTGGGGCCGTGCCTATTAAAGTTATGCTGAAAATATTGATTTTTTGTAAAATAAACAAAAATTAATTAACAACCGATTCCATGATTGTACTGCACAACGGAATTGTGACAGGTTTTTTATGACAGGGACAACAGCAGGGTCATGGCAGGAGCGGTGGCGGCAGCTCAAACTGGCGCACTGTGCCGTTCCGGAGTACGGCAACAACAAGCAGTTCTGGGAGAGCAAAAAGAATGTCCAGACCGTGTATCTGAAAGGGCAGGGGAGGAACAGGGACCAGACCCTTGCGCGGCTCAACGCCATGGCAATTCCCCCGGGCTCCCGGGTTCTCGACATCGGAGCCGGCCCCGGTACGTTTGCAATTCCGCTCGCACGTGGGGGCTGTGCTGTGACCGCGGTCGAACCCTCGTCGGTCATGCGGGAAGCGCTCGGAGAGCAGATTGAAAACGAGGGGATTTCCACCATCACCGTTATCCCGAAATGTTGGGAGGACGTGAGCTTGCCGGCCCTTGGGGAGCCGTTCGATGCCGTGATCGCATCATACTCGCTCACCATGATGGACATTGCCGGGGCTGTAGCAAAGATGCAGGACTGCTGCCGGGGGACTGTGCACCTCTTCTGGTTCCTCACGCCGCCTACTTGGGCGCAGGTAAACCGTGACCTCTGGCCGCTCATTCATGGGGGGGAGTTCCCGGGCGAACCGATGGCCGACTGGCTCTGGCAGGTCCTTGCCGAGATGGGCATCTATGCCAATCTTATCGTTGAGGAAAAGTCAGCGTGCACCCGCTTTGCTACGATCGATGATGCAATGGAGGAATATTCGCGGCGGCTCAGGTGCACGACACCAGCCCATGCAGACACCCTTGCCAACTATCTCCATGCAACCCTGCGGCTGGATGCGGACGGGTACACGATAGGCAACAGGACGCTAGGTGCCCACATCTGGTGGAAACCAGGAGACAGGAACAGGAGTGGCGGATGAGTCCTGCATATCATGATGATGGATACGTGAAACAATGAGTGATTACAATATCGCGTTTGAAAAAGCAAAAGAATTTCACGGGCATGTCTGCCCGGGCATTGTCCTCGGGACGCGGCTGACGCTTGCCGGGCTCCGCGAGCTGGGCATGAACCCCCATGAACACAACCGGGATCTGATGGTTTTTATGGAGATCGACCGGTGCGGAACGGATGCCGTGCAGGCCATTACCGGCTGCACGCTCGGCCACCGCACGCTCAAGTTCCGGGACTACGGAAAATTCGCCGCAACGTTTGTCAACATTGCAACGGGAAAAGCAGTCCGTGTTGCAGTCAGTGAGAAGAACCGGGAAGAGCATGACCGGCTGGAACCAAAAGAGGTTCTCACAACCCTTGCTTTAGCACCTGATGACGAGATCCTGAAGATTGAACACGTCTGGGTGGAGCTCTCCGCTACCGATATACCAGGAGTGCCCCGGCAGAAGAGCGTGTGCAGTGCCTGCAAAGAACGCATTATGGATGGCCGGGAAGTCAGTACTGGAGGAAAAACTCTCTGTAAAAATTGTGCGGGCCAATCCTACTACCAGATTCTGCCTCCTTGAATGAGGAGTATCCATGAAACCATTATTTGACAACCCGGTAGCCCCGTTTCCCGGATGGAAACGCCATATTCACCGGCTCTCCCGCCCGGTAACTGAAGATGATATCGCAGCATTTCTAGGATATGAGGAATTATATATCCGCGAAACTGCGTCCGGCTCACGAGCTATCATCCACAAGTACGGTCTTGTGGAGATTAACCTGATCGTCGGTGCAAGACATGCGGAGATCTGGTTCAACCCGGATGGCGGCGCCTATCCTTCAGAGTACCTGGATGCACTTCTTGCAACCCGGTTTTAATGAAAAACACTTTCTTTAAAAAAAAAGGTTAATCTACAGCCACCATCACTTCAGATGCCTTCATGATGGCGTAAACTTTCGAGCCTTCGTGAAGGTTCAGCTTCTCCGCTGAATGCGTGGTGATGGATGAGACGATCTCGTTGCCACCGGCAATGGCGATCACGACTTCGGTACTGACCGGGCCCTTCTTGATCATCTTCACGGTACCCTGTATCTGGTTGCGAGCACTAATCTTCATGATGCCTCCATCTTCTTCATGAACGTCCGTACGGATTAAGGTATTTGTGGATATTCGATCGCGAATGATTCAAAGAAAAAAGGATTCGGTTCCCGCTGTGGGAAACCGGCCTGTGTATGGTGTGATTCATGACGAATGAAATCTGGTGTGTGCATGGGCCCCCGGAGTGTGTGCCTGCCATGGGGACAGACAATTGTTAGACACGGACCAATATAATCTTTTTCTTTTAACTTTATTTGTTTGTTAAATTTTTTACATTGACTTAATTTTGGATCCTCGCGAGGCGATGCCAAGCTCATCGGGTGGGAAGCCGGGTCTGCACAATCGCCCGGAGGGCAATCACCGGCACCAGTGACCTTGCGCCGGAACGATAACGAGATCCCCGCGTACCCCACGGAATCCCATTTTCATCAGTATACCTCCCGTCGGGCTGCCCGGGCCCGGAGGGGCGATCTGTCCCCAAACAGTTCTATACAGGCCGGTCAGAATGCCCATTTTCCGCCCGGATTCACAAAATATCCTCATTCCAGAGCGATTGCGGTAACTCCCCAAAATACCCCCCTTTTTGGGCCGGTCGGCCCGGGAAAATTCCGGGCATCCGGGCCCGCTAGCGACCCGGATTATTCCAATACCCCGAATCAGGCCGGTTTACCCCCTCACACCCCTCATTTGTACCCCCACCGTCAGAGGGGATGTCACCACCGACGTTACCATTGGCCGGGACCGGGGGATCCCCTGCCGCCGGGACAGCCGGTTCCACAAGGGGCGGCGCGGACACAGGCGGCACACCGGGACCCGGCGCAGGTGCAACTACCCCGGCACCGGCCGTCGCCGCGGGCGGAAGTTCCGGTGGGACTTCGTACTGCACTTCCGCAATGTGGTCGTTCTCGATAACAAAGAACTGCCAGGTATTCCAGGGCGAGAGCGTCCAGATCTCGCGGGACGTGACCGAAGTCTTAGGCAAGGAGCGGAGCTGGAACACGTCCGTCCGGAACAGGATGTGGATCTCCGCAGGATCGGTCACGTGCGCCCGGACCCGCTTGATCCGGACAAAGGCCGTCCGGTTGTTGCGGAATACGACAAAACCGTACCGCGCCCGTGCAAGAACAGTGTTGTTCATCACCTCGCCCTGCAGGGCGGCAATCTTCTTGCCTTTTCCAATCGCCTTTAAGGGCGGGGGACCCCGGGTCATTTCGTCCCTCCGCGTTCATCCGGGCACGCCCGTCTTCTCTCCCTCCGTGCCACCAGTGCCTGCTCGACCCGGCCGATCCGGGCATCGAGCGTATCGATCCTTGCGAGCAGCCGGCCCTGCATCCGCTCAATCACCGGGATCACGACCTTTTCCACCATCACCTCGGCCGTCAGCAGGCGCTCCCGCTTGTGGGCCGGAACGCCCCAGCCGATGATCTCGGTCTTGCGTTCAACCATCAGCGTTGCCGGATCATCCGGCACATGCCGCTGGGCCTATTCCAGTTCTTCGTTTTCGTGTTCATTGTCATCCGCACAGGGTGCAGATTGTTCTTCATGCGCTTCCTGTTCGGCGGGGGCGGGAGTGAACCCGCCCGCCTCTGGTCTGGTACTCATTGTTTCGTGTGTCATACATCATCACGTTTTTTCCGGGCATCCTGGCAGGACCGCGAAGGGATCGAGAGCATTCACTCTCCACATCCACGTCCCCAATGGGACCCGTTCAACCGGCAGGAAATATGCCGGAGTGGGCCCGTGGGAATTGCGCCCTGCCGGGCCTGCTGCCCGGTCATTCCCGGCCCGGTGGCCATGAAGACTCACGGGCCGGCGTCCATTGGGTGATACCCCCGCGGGCTGTGCAATTATCCGGCACACCAGCGGCGCTCCCGCCGCGGGCCATGGTCATCCGGGCAGGAGAATTTTCTTTAATTAATCTTAGGTAATAAAAAATCCGTTATCAACTTGCTGGTGACTGCGAATTTTTTTGCCGGAAACTATCCAGACCGGGAACAGGAGTGACCCGGATATGAGGCCATGCCCGGCCGGGCGCAGGAAGAGCGCGGGAGGACGAGCCGGATGATCCCGGGCCATAGGGTTAACCGGGGAGATAGGGTTGTGTGAACAAGACCTCAGGAGTACTATAGTACAGGCACTGGCAGGTTAACCAGGAATCATGGATCTGGCGTATTGGTGGATTTTTCCCGGCACGGGAACGCGTCTGCACCGTGTGCAGGACGAGAACTGCGCACCCATCGGAAACGGCCCGGGCTCCGCCATGAGAAGGATCGTCCGACAAGGTCTGCCGCAGTTCCGAACACGATAACCGGATATTTTTTTGCTACCTGGTCCGCGGGCTTAGTACCCGTCTCCTGCACCACAGGACAACGGGGTTCACATCCACCCATTTTCCTTTCTGAAATAATTGCTCAACGGGAATTCACCAGAACGTGCATCCAACACCCCCGTTATGAGTTAAACACGTTCTCGTGCAGAAAATCCTGTTTAATAGTAAATGATTAACCTTCGATACAATAAGCAAGGTTTAATTAAAACGGTGATCAAAAGTTCAAAGTTAACAAAATTTAGTGTGATGTGCATGGCGTTTTCAGTACATGTAAACATGAACCGCTGTACCGGTTGCGGCAACTGTGTGGTTGCCTGTCCGGTCAACGCGCTCGAGCTGTATACCCTCGATCCGGTAACGAAAGAGAAGATCTACCATGTCAAGGATGGCAAATCCATCAGCATGGATGTGAACATGGAACTCTGTGCCGGCTGCGGCGTCTGTGTCGGCGCCTGCCCGTACGGTGTGATTACCCTCTCCGGCAAGGGAGAGACCGGTATGCTCGGGATGAGCTGATTTTGGAGATTTGATTATGCCGAAGATTTCCCTGAATATGATCACGCAGCGCTCCATTGAAGAGGGCGCTGCCATGGAGAAGGGCAAGACCAACCCGGACTACTTCGATGCCTGCTCCATCTGCGAGATGCACCCGGACGACATGAAGAAAGCCGGCATCTGGAAGAACACCAATGTCCTTGTCACAAGCGAATGTGGCAGCGTCATTGTGAAGGCTATCACCGCTACCCAGTATGTGCCCCCGGGCCTTGCCCACATACGGCAGGGCGTCTGGGCAAACCAGGTAGTCCCGCCCCGGACACAGTCCACCGGCACCCCGCAGTACAGCGGGTTCCCGGTAACTATCGAACCAGCCCCGGATGAGAAACTGAAGACCGCCCTCCAGCTCGTGCAGGGCTCGGTCGGACTCTGGAAAGGAGGCCAGTAATTATGCCAAAACTGATCAAAGGAGTCGGATGCCCGTACTGCGGGTCATCCTGCGACGATATCGAAGTGCTGGTCTCGGATGACGAGACCAAGATCCTCGAAGTGCACAACGCCTGCATCATCGGGACGAACCTGTTCCACCCCGCAAACGACCCCACCCGCCCGAAGCTCCCGCGGATGCGCCAGCCTGACGGCTCCATGAAGGAGATCCCCTACGAGGAGGCGATCGACTACTTCGCAAAGACGCTCCTTGCAGCTAAGAAGCCGCTCATCTACGGTTTTGGCTCCACCAACTGCGAGGGCATGAGCGCGGTCGGCCGGATTGCAGAGAAAGCAGGCGCCGTCCTCGACAACTGTGCAACCATCTGCCACGGGCCGTCGTTCCTTGCCATGTTCGACAACGGTTATCCGAGTTGTACACTCGGGGAAGCCAAGAACCGTGCCGATGTGGTGGTCTTCTGGGGATGCAACCCGATGCACGCCCACCCCCGCCACACCTCCCGTTACTCAATCTTCCCGCGTGGCTACTTCACCCAGAAAGGCCAGATGCAGCGGACCGTCCTCTGCGTTGACCCGCGTGAGACCGATACCGCAAAACTCGCGGACCACCACCTGATGCTCGACCAGAGCCACGACTACGAACTCTTCGATGCGTTCCGGACCGTACTCCGGGGCTTTGATATCCCCGAAGTCGTTGCCGGTATCCCCCGCGAGAAGATCAAGGAAGCAGCAGAGATCATGAAGAAAGCAAAGTTCTGCATGATCTTCTTCGGCATGGGCTGCACGCACACGGACGGCCGCAACCACAACATCGACGCCGCCATCAGTCTGACCCGCGACCTCAACGAGCACACCAAGTGCTCGATCATGGCAATGCGGGGCCACTACAATATCGCCGGCCCCGGCCAGGTCTGGTCCTGGCAGTTCGGCTTCCCGTACTGCATTGATCTCACCAAGGGTTCCCACGCCCACATGAACCCGGGCGAGACGAGCTCGATCGATCTTGCAATGAGGGACGAAGTGGACTGCTTTGTCAATGTCGGCACGGACGCCGGCGCCCACTTCCCCATCCCGGCAGTCAAGCAGCTCAAGAAGCACCCGTGGATCACCGTTGACCCGAACTTCTGCATGGCAAGCGAGATTGCCGACCTCCACATTCCGGTCAGGATTGCCGGTGTGGATGAGCCGGGCGTGGTCTACCGTATGGACAACGTGCCGATCCAGTTCCGGGCAGTCATCAAGGGCCTCCCGGGCGTACCAAGCGATGAAGAACTCTTCGACAAGGTCTATGAACGCATGTGCGAACTGACCAATACCGCTCCGATCTGGCTTGCGGCAAAAGAAGACCGGAAATACCCCCAGAACCCGGCGGTGATCTGAAATGGCTGAGATTATTGTCAAGGGCGGGTTTATCATCGACCCGACCCGTAAAATCGATGGCGATGTCGGGGATATCGCTATCAAGGACGGCAAGATTGTCGACAAGGTCAGCTCGTCTGCAAAGGTCATCGATGCAAAGGGCAAGGTCGTCATGGCCGGCGGTGTGGATGTCCACTCCCACGTGGCAGGACCCAAAGTCAATGTTGGCCGCCTGTTCAGGCCGGAGGACAAACTCTTATCGGGATTCTGCAGGAGCGGGATGGCACAGAAGAACGGCTACCGCATGGAGTCCGGCTTCTCGGTCCCGAGCACCTTCAAGACCGGGTACGACTATGCCCGGATGGGTTACGGTTTTGTGATGGAAGCCGCGATGCCCCCGATCCACTCCCCCCACGTACACGAGGAGATCCACGACACGCCCATCATCGATGAGGCGGCACTCCCCGTCTTTGGCAACAACTGGTTCGTCATGGACTACCTCAAGAAAGGAGAAGTCGAGAATACCGGAGCCTACATTGCCTGGCTCCTCAAGGCCACAAAGGGTTTTGGTATCAAGGTCGTCAACCCCGGCGGTACCGCAGCATGGGGCTGGGGCCTCAACTGCTTAACCCTCGACGATCCTGTCCCGTACTTTGAAGTAACCCCCCGCGAGATCATCACAGGTCTCATGCAGGCAAACGAGTATCTTGGACTCCCGCACTCGATGCACATCCACCAGAATGATCTGGGAAACCCCGGCAACTACCAGCTCACCCTTGACTCGCTCAAGCTTGCCGAGAAGGTCAAGCCGAAGAACAAGTTCGGCCGCGAACAGGTCATGCACTCCACGCACCTCCAGTTCCACTCCTATGGCGGGGACAACTGGGCTAACTTTGAGTCCAAGGCAAAGGAAGTCATGGACTATGTCAACAAGAACAAGGCAATCACATTCGATCTTGGATGCGTAACCCTTGACGAGACCACCACCATGACCGCTGACGGTCCTTTCGAGCACCACCTCAACGGCCTCAACCACCTGAAGTGGTGCAACGTGGATGTCGAGATGGAGACCGCAGCCGGTGTCGTCCCCTATGTATACGACCCGAACATCAAGGTCTGTGACATCCAGTGGGCAATCGGTCTTGAACTGGCGCTCTATGCAAAGGACATGAACCGGGCCTTCATCACCACCGACCACCCGAACGCCGGACCGTTCACCCGGTACCCCCGCGTCATCAAGTGGCTCATGAGCAGGAATGCCCGCGAAGCAGTCCTCTCATCTTTCAAGCACAAGGACAAAGTCATCGATGCCACGACACTCCACCAGCTGGAACGTGAACTCACCCTCTTCGAGATCGCCCAGATGACCCGCTCCGGCCCGGCAAAGTGCCTTGGCATGTCGAACATCTATGGTGGCCTCGCACCCGGCATGAGTGCGGATGTGGCGGTCTTTGACCTCAACTACAAGAACATGCCTTCCGACCCCGAGATGATCGAGAAGGCGTTCCAGCGTGCTGCCTGCTTCATCAAGTCCGGCGAAGTTGTAGTCAGGGACGGCGAAGTTGTCGCTCACGGCCACAAGAAGACCGTCTGGGTGAATGTCAGGATGCCCGAGAACCCGCAGGTTACGCGCGACATCACCCAGAGCTTTACGAAAGACTACACCGTGGATATCGTCAACTACCAGGTCCGGGACTACCTTGCTCCGCACCCATATGTTATCGATGTCAATGTGGAGGCCTGAGGTCCGATCATGGCAACCGTTACGTTAAAACCCAAAAAGGTCCCCGAGCTCATGTTCGAGGGCTACAGCATCACACCCGATGCATTTGCAGGAAAGAACGCTGCACAGATCGCTGCCCTCCCAGGCCACGAAGGCAAGATCCATGTCACCATCGGGGACTTCTTCGAAGTCACCGGAAACGGTGGGGAGACTGCCGCAGACACCAGCATCGTGATTGCCGGCGACTGCTCCCGCGTCAAGTACATCGGAAGCAAGATGACTGCCGGTACTGTCACCGTCAATGGCAATGCCGACATGTATGTCGGCGGCTGGATGAAGGGTGGCAAGATCCACATCACGGGGAACGTTGACTCATTCTGCGGGATCCAGATGCAGGGCGGCGAGATCCTGGTAGAGGGTAATGCCCAGAACCATGTCGGCTGCGCCTACCGTGGAGACTGGAGAGGGATGAAAGGCGGCACCATCCGGATCAAGGGAAGCGCCGGCAATGATATCGGCACCTTCATGCTGGGAGGCACCATCATCATCGAGAAGGACGCATTCATCCATGTCTCCACCCATGCCGAGGGCGGCACCGTCATCATCAAAGGCGATGTCGAAGGGCGTGTTGGCGGTCAGATGGTCAAGGGCGACATGTACGTGCTCGGCAATATAAAGTTCATGATGCCCGGGTTCCAGAAGGTAGACACCGTTGAGAAAGAAGTTGACGGTGTCACCATGAAGCTCGACCACTATATCGGCGATCTTGGCGAGAGGCACCCCAAGAGCAAGGGGCAGATCGTTTACGCAAACCTGTACCTGAAAGCGGCGGCCTGAACCATTTTGTCCATCACACCCGTTAAGCCGGAACTACCGGTACCCTTTTTTCTTCATTTAAAAAAATCAGATTTTCGAGGATCATACCATGAGTAACATCGGCAGGGAATTCATCAAAGGAACACAATATCCGGATTATTCTACGGTGGACCTTGTCCTCCGTGTCCCCGAACCCCCAAAAGAACTTCCCGTAAAGAAAGGCCAGAAGGTCATAAAACTCCCAAGTCCGAAGAAGATCAAGATTCCGGACGTTCCGGTCAGAGACGCCATCGAGGGCTGGGAACCGGTGGGCTTCTTTGCCCGTTCCACCATCAATCTGAAGGAACTCTCGTACCTGCTCTGGTGTGCACAGGGGTTCAAAAGAATAGCGGCGGAGACCGTCCAGATAAAAACCGTACCGTCAAGCGGTTCCCGTTATCCGCTGGAGACCTACTTTGTGGCAAACGATGTCGAAGGCCTTGAGACCGGACTGTACCGGTTCCTCCCGAAGTCGCACAGTATCGTGGCAGAAAAGATCGATCCTGACCTGATCCTGGAGATGAGCACGGCGAGCATGAACTTCCGGCTCATGACCCGGGCTGCTGTCACCTTCCTCTGGGTGGCAGTCCCATACCGTTCTGTCTGGGCACTCGGGAACCGGGGGTATCGGAGCGTCTTTATTGAAGCCGGGCACAGTTGCCAGAACCTCATCATGGCAGCAGCAACCATTGGATATTCGGTCTTTTCAACAGACATGTTCCATGATGAACTGGTGAGCAGGCTCGCCGGTCTCGACCCCGATACCCAGTATCCGGTCTACCTTGCCGCGGTGGGAACAGAAGAAGAGCGCGTGACCCTTGCCTGATCCGGGCTGGTTTGTCTCACCCTTTATTTTTCTCACTTCACGGATGCCAAACGAATCGTTTATGGATGAATACGATAATAAATACATTTGAGTTTACTTGATGCACAAGTTAATTTTTTTACCGATGCGTCGAGCGGTAACAAAAACAGGGCCGATTATGAATGAACACTCGCACCGGAGTACCCCTCCATGGTGAAACGCTACCTTGAGCTACGCTCCTTTGACGAAGCACTTGACCTGCTCAAAAAAACATTTCCACGGCCGGAAAAAACTGAGAGAGTTCCGGTATTGCAGGCTGCAGGGAGGATCGTGGCATCACCGGTCCATGCAAAATATTCTGTTCCGGAAGTGAACCTCGCTGCCATGGACGGAATTGCTGTCCGCAGCCGTGACACGGTAGGGGCAACAGATACCAATCCCATAACCATCGATCACTTCTCGCGGGTCAATACCGGTAACATCGTACCTCCGGAATTTGACGCGGTCATCATGATCGAGGATGTCTGGGAGGCAGGAAATGACTTCCTGATCCGTAAATCCGCAACACCCCGCCAGCATATCCGCCCTGCGGGAGAAGATATCAGGGAGAGCAGGCTGGTACTGCCCAAAGGGCACCTGATCCGGCCGTTTGATATCGGTGCACTGGTCACGTACGGGATTACCACGGTTGAAGTCCTTGCAGTGAACGTGGGGATCATCCCGACGGGCAGTGAACTCGTACCACTCGGAGCCCGTCCGGCACCGGGGCAGGTTGTTGAGAGCAACACCATCATGGCCCAGGTCTACCTCTCCCAGATGGGTGCCCATTGTACCCGGTACCCGATCGTTCCGGATGATCCTGACCTTATCCGGGATACCCTGCGCCTTGCGGTGAAGGAGAATGACCTTGTCCTCATCTCCGCCGGTTCATCTGCCGGGACGAGAGATTTCACCGAGAGCGTGATCCGTTCGCTGGGCGAACTGATCTTTCATGGTGTTGCCGTCAAACCCGGTAAACCGGCGATGCTGGGGCGGGTCAACGATACACCGGTCCTCGGGCTGCCGGGGTATCCCCTCGCGGCACAGACCGTGCTCCGGGAATTTGCCGCACCGCTGCTTGAGTCATGGGGTTTTGCACCCGCCCCACGATATCCTGTCACCGTGCGACTGGCCCAGCCGCTGGTCTCCGATCTCGGGTTTGACGAGTTCATTCCGGTCTTTGTCGGCCGGATCGGGGATAGCATCATTGGTGCAGCGCACGGTAAAGGGGCTGCCGTCCAGATGGCAACGGTCAAGGCCAACGGGTACACCCACATACCGGCCTCAATCGAAGGATATGAAGGGGGAACCGCCATTGAGGTGTTCCTGACTACCGATCCGGGCAGTGTTGAACGAACCATTATTCTGACCGGGACCCTTGATCCGGCACTGGAAGAGCTGGCCTCCCTTGCCCAAAACGAGGGCCTCTTCATCCATGCGACGAATCCCGGCAATATCTCCGGGCTCCGTGCACTCACCAGAAACGCCTGCCATGCAGCCCCGCTCAGCCTGCCCGCCCACTCCCTGCATTTGTCGTACGAGCCACTCTTCACATACAATGAAAATCCCGACCTTGCCTTCATCCATCTCGCGACCATGGAGCTTGGGATAGTTTCCCGCGACGGGTTGGATACGGGAGATCTCCCGCATGCCCGGTTCATCAACACCCGGAAAGGGACTCCGTCACGGTCAATCCTTGATGATTTACTAAAAAGGGAAGGGATCAATCCGGCACAGGTGGATGGATATCTGCAGGAAGTGCACGGTCCCCAGGCGGTTGCAGCCGCAATCCTGAACGGTTTTGCCGATGCCGGTATGTGTACCTCCGGGATAGCCACCGCAGAAGGGCTCCGGTTTGTCCCGGTTGCAAGCGAGGATTACGAGCTTGTGGTGCAAAAGGAGATGCTCAACGATCCAAGGATCAGCACACTGGTATCGCTCATAAAATCCCCCCGGTTCCATGCAATCCTCCAGAAGAAAGGCGGGTATGACCTGACCCTCACCGGAACCATCCGGGAACTGGATTATAAAAAGAACGTTTCTGCTCTCTTGCCGGGGAACCTTCTGGAAAGATAATCGTATCCTTGTTTTTCGGATTGGTTTTTTTAAATCGGAAAAAACCCAAAAGATCGTCAGAGTCTGAATAGAGCGGGGGGGCGCACCGGTATTGAGCACAGGATGGCTGCCAATACCAGGGCCATCACGCACGGGGTTGCCGGGCCATATGGGTTTATCGCCGTATACCCTGCTCTGCCATTCAGATATGCCATGCAATAGATACTGGCAAAAATTCATTATACCGCCAAAAGGACTCTTTGTCAACCCCAGACGGGGAGGATGAGAAAACTATGCAGAATATCGTTGCAGCCCTCGCAAAAAAGGACAATCTTGAACGGTGGAAAAACGTCGTGGATCTTGAAAAGTTCGGACAACCGGCTTCCGAGTTCCTCGTGCAGGCACTTGCCGATGAAGACCGCTGGGTCCGGTACCTTGCAGCAGATGCACTGGCAAATATTGGTGCCACCAATTCAGTAGAATCCATAATAGCGCTCCTGAGAGATCCTGAACAGGATGTCCGGTTCGCAGCAGCATCGGCACTCGGAAAACTTGGCGACCCTAAGGCGATCAAGAGCCTGCAGGAAGTACTCAAACGCGACAACGGTTACGTAAAGATCGCAGCCGAAGAAGCACTGATAAAGATCTCTCCTGACACGTTCGGGGTGAGCACGTAACAGACTCTATCACGAAAAAATTCAATATCACACCTAAAATACC
>JBFYKS010000224.1:0-16567 GCA_041305785.1 Methanoregula sp.
ACCCAAAAAGTCTGTGAAAAAACCGGCCAAATCCCCCTCATCCCCCGCAAAAACCAAAGCTCAACCGGCTAAAGCAAAAACCCCCGGGGCAAAGGCAAAAACCTCTTCAGCAAAAACCAAAGCCCGGCCGGTGAAAGCCAAAGCAGAACCTGCAAAGAAGGCCACCCCGGCAAAAAAGAAGGCGCAACCAACAAAAGCCAAAACCGCTCCGGTAAAATCCAAGACCCCGCCGGTACAATCCAAAAAAGCACCGGCCAAAACAAAGGCTGCACCGGTTAAAGCAAAACCCCCGGCCGCCAAAACTCCCAAAGCAAAAACTCACGCGAAACCCGGGAAAAAAGGAAAACGGTAACGTCCCCCCTCCTTTTTTGCGGGGATCGTTCTGCCCCGCGAAAGCTGCTGAACAGCCCTTTTTTATTGGGGGACCTCTGCCACTTACTCCCGTATCATGGTCAGCGTCATCTTGAACCGCTGCTTTGCCTGGACGGCATGCGGTATGTTTGCGGGCAGGATGATCATCTCCCCGTTTTTCACCGTGAAGGGTGAACCTGCAATAGATACTTCAGCCTCCCCGTCCGTGACGGTCAGGATGGCATCGAACGGTGCGGAATGCTCGGAGAGTCCCTCCCCCGCATCAAAGGCAAACAGGGTGATGGTTCCGGTCTTTTTGAAGACGATCATCCGGCTTGCGACCGTCCCATCCTGGTACTGGACGAGATCGTTAACCTTCAGGACTTTCCCAATAAGATCTTCGCGCTTCTTGTCAGCAGCATTTTTTTCTTCTGTTCCTTTCTCTGTCATACGTTTCCTGTGTGATGAGTACATGCGAAGGGGATAATATGCGTATCCCTGTTCCGGAACACTTCTTTTGTCTGGTTCCGGTATCAGAGTACGAGGGCCAGCCACACCCAGTAAATCCCAAGCTGAATAATTGTCAGTGGCACCCCGACCTTCGCAAATTCGAGAAACGTGAGGGTCTCACCCTCCTTCTCTGCATTCTGGATGATGATGACATTGCTTGCCGCCCCGAGGATCGTAAGGTTGCCGGCAATCGTGCTGCCGGCTGCAAGGGCATTGAGCTGTGCGGTTGTGCCGCCGGCCTGCATAATGATGGGTAAAAAGAGGGCAACAAACGGCACGTTCGAGATAAACTGGCTGACAATGACCGCAAGGATGAGGATGGCAGGGACGGACGTTACACTTCCAGCATCAATAAACGACTGGAAGAACCCTGAGTCCCAGACACTCTGCATGAGGACAAACATGGCGGCAAAGAAGACGAGTGTCTGCCAGTCGATTGCGCGGACCACGTCAAATCTCTCTTTTGCAAGGAGGATCACCGGGGCGGCAGCGCAGAGTGCAATCAGCGGGAGCGAGAGGGGGCTCTCCGTTCCGGTCAGGGATGCAAGGATCTTCCCTGTTGTGAGGATGAGGATGATCGCAAGCGAACATTTTGCTAATGTGGCAAGATGGTTGTCAAAGGAGAGTACCGGATCGGCTGTTATCGTTGTGGCAGCGGAGAACTCCCAGCCATAGAAAAAGCGCAGTACCAGAAAGGCTGCGCAGAGGCTGATGAGGGTGGGGATGAGCAGGTATACCCCGAACGTCACAAAAGGCGAAGGCATCCCTGCGCCCACTGCCACGAGAAGGTTCTGGGGGTTTCCAATCGGGCTCATCACGCTGCCCGTTGTTATGGCAAACGCGAGCGCGAGGAGGAGGAGTTTTGGCTGGATGTGGTACCGGGCAGCGAGTCCGAGCACCAGCGGTGTTCCGATGATGGCAATGGTATCGTTCATCAAAAGCGCCGAGAGGAAACCCCCGAAAAAGAGGAGGGCGAGGACCACCTGCTGGCCGTCTTTACATCGGGAGAAGAACCGGTTGGCAAGTTTGGCAAGGTACCCGCTCCTGACCAGTGCTTCTCCGACAACAAACATGCCAAAGAGGAAGATCATCACATCAGGATTGATTGCCTGGAAGGCAGCAGACGGTGTGATCTGGCCGGTTACCAGGACTGCCAGTGCTCCCCCGAGCATGATCTGCCAGATCCTGAGCCGGAACCTTCCCACCTGCCGGATTGCGATGAGCAGGAAGACGGCGGCGAGTATGATGATTGCGGGTTGCGTACAAGAGAGTTATTATCTGGCGGGAGATGAGTCTTGGGGTAACCCTTCGGGTAAAAATTCTGACTCGCCAAAACAGCCCTTACCTGAATGCCTAAAAATATACCTGCAAATTATTGGTGATTGACAATCCAGTGCAGGAGGATCCCGTCTTCCATCTTCTTTGCCTCAAGAAGGGTGAGCCGCAAAAAATCTTCCTCAAGAGTGAATCCGGGTCCGTCCGCAAGTGTCGGGGCATCCCTGCCCCCGATAATAATGTTGCCGATGAAGGTATAGATCTCGTCAACGAGACCGGCAGCCAGAAGGCCAGCGATGATTGTACCCCCGCCCTCCACCATCACGCGCTGGATACCCATGGTGCTGAGTTCATCCATCAGAAGTGCGAGGTCTACCTGTTCATCCCCAACAACAATCACGGTAGCATATTTTTTCAGATTTGCAACCCGTTGTTTATCCGCACGGGCTGAAACAGCAACAATCCGCGCCCCCTCGCCTTTATGGAGGATGGAAGCATCTGGAGGGATCCGGGCAGTACTGTCGATCACGATCCGGGCCGGGTGCTCGTTCTCTCCCCGGTCCCGCCGCAGTTTACGGCACTCGTCTGCCTTCACGGTCAATGAAGGGTCGTCGGCAAGTACCGTGCCGATGCCGACCATCACCGCATCGCAGCCGGCCTTGAGCCGGTCAACCCGGGCAAAATCCCCCGGGCCTGATATCTTCACCTGCCGGCGCTCGCGGGTAGAGAGCTTACCATCTGCACTCATGGCAACATTGACCACAACATACGGTCGCATATCGTTACCGTCTTAGCCCCGGATGATTATGAACCCACTGATTTTACCGGTAGGGGGTCAACCCGAGGGCATCTTAAAATAACAGGAACGCCAATGGCGAAGATAGTATGGGTGAACGGGTCTTCCCGTTCGGAGAGCATTCGTTCTCCGAAACGGATCTGGTACGGGGTTTTGTCATCATCTCGCTGACGATCTGCTGTATCCTGATATCCGCCCTCGCCTTCTCGCGCCAGATCCCCTACATCAACTACCAGCTCTTCTTCATTCCCATCGTCTATGCCGCGTATTTTTATCCCAAACGGGGGATCTATGTTGCCGCAATATCCGGGGTCGTGTACCAGGGAATCGGGTATTTTTACAGTTACCCGAATCCCGCGGCCATGCTCGGTGTAACCGCAGAAGCGCTCCTCTTTGTCATCACGGCAATCATCATTGCTTATTTCATCGAGAGAATCCGGAACGGCGAAGCCCGGTATCGCACGGTTTTTGAGCACTCGCAGCTGGGAATTATCCTCTTTAACCGCGAAGGCTTCGCAATACGGCAGGCCAACGACAAGTTCGCCGCCATGCTTAACTACTCCACGCAGGAGATCCTTGCCTCCTCATTTTTGGATCTCTTCTTCATCGAGCGGGAGAAAGAGCGTTTTTGTGAACGCATTGACAAGTTCCGGGAGACCGCGGATTTTGAGACCCGGCTGGCCACCGCCGGGGGGGCTGCCTGCTGGGTGAACCTATCGTGGTGCATGATCGACGAGCATACCGTCAGCTGTACCGCAGTCAACATCAATGCCCGGAAGCTTGCCGAGAAACTCAATAACGATAACATGATGAAGTACCGGCAGCTGACCGAGAACTCCCCGACCAGCATCCTCATCGTGCAGAACGGGGTCATCCTGTACGCAAATCCCACCTTTGCAGAATTTTCCGGGTATCCTCCTGCCGAGGTGATTGGCAGGGAACTGGTCCGGTTCCTTGACCCCCGTGACCTGCACATATTCTCCGAGTTTGTGCAGCAATGGACGATCAGGAAACCGGTTGCCGGCCATGGTGAGTTCCGGTTTGTGAATAAAGATACCGGTATCCGGGTAGCGATCCTCTTCACCAACCCGATAGTCCACGCCAACAAGCCGGCAACCATGATAAACCTGATGGACATCTCTGAAAAGCTCAGGCTTGAAGAGAAGATCCACATGGACAACGAGCGGCGACGGGGGATCATTATCACGGTCGCACATGAGCTCCGGACCCCTCTCCAGCCCATCCTCGGGTACCTCAACCTGCTCATCTCCGACCCGGAAGGATTCGGGATTGTGGATGAGACCAAAAAGATCCTTGAACGCTGCCTGCTCAGCGTGGACCGGGAGCGGCAGATCATCAACCAGATGCTGGAACTCTCGGTCCTCGAGAGCGGCAAACTCCATCTGAGCCTGTCAGAATTCCCGCTCGAGGCACTCATTCAGACCGTGCTCGATACCAGCGGGTATTTCTCCAAGGCAGAAGTCAGGGTAATAATTCCGGAAGGTATTACGATCCTGGCTGACCGTGACCGGCTCTATAACGTTGTGGACTCGCTCCTCTCCAACGCGATCAACTACTCCAAGCCCCCACGGAAGATCGAGATCAGCTACCGCATGGATGCCGATGACGGCTTCCACCACATCTCGTTTTGTGACAACGGGATCGGAATTCCTCCCGAATCTATCGGCAACATCTTCGAGCCATTCCAGCTTGCCGACGCAGCAAAACTGTCCCGGAAGTATGACCGTATCGGGCTCTCCCTCTCGATAGCCAGAAAAGTTGTCCAGATGCATGGCGGGGATATTACGGTCAGGAGTGTAGTCAACACCGGGAGCACGTTCACCCTCCACCTGCCAAAGGAGGTGGTGACGGACGATGCGTAAGATCCTGCTTGTGGAGGACGATCAGCAGATCCTCGACATGATGGAAATTCTCCTCCGGAAGATCGGCTATGAACCGGTCCTTGTTCCAAACGTTCTGGATGCGCTGGATCTGGTAAAGACCAACCCTCCTGATCTCGTCCTCCTCGATATCATGATGACGCCCATCAACGGCTGGGAGTTTTTAGAGAAAGTAAGGGAGGAGTACCGGATTCGCGATCTTCCCATCCTCCTCTTTACCGCATCTCCGGATGTAGACGAGAAGGCAGCGATGCTGCGTGATCCCCTGATCGGTATTCTCCAGAAACCCGTCTCGATCCCTGAACTCAAAGCAGGTCTTGAGCGGTTCTTAAAATAATGGTTATTCGTCCTCGATAATCGCGTGAGTCAGGAAAACTTCGCCTTCTCCATGCATCCGCGGGTAGTCTGCAAGTGGGATAAACCCCGAGAGGAATGTGTGATGGGGGCGGCTGATAAAATGAGCATTGTTCTTATCCGGCGCCTGAATGGTTTTTTCATAGACCGGTGGACCCGCGGATACCTGCCCGGCTCCCGTGTGCTTCTCCCCGACCCGGAAAAAGAGCTGTTTGTACTTCATGAGTGACCCGTAATTAGCAGAGCCCGATGCCTTGATGATCTTTTCGAGACGGCGGAGTGGAAACGTGCGAAGGCAGATGGCTGCAATTTCGGTGTCGGAACGGAACACGTAGATGTCGGAGAGCCCGTATTCCTCCTGGATCCGGATGAGTTCTGCCTCGATCCGTTCCCTGTTCCGCCGCAGAGGATAGACAAATACCGGAATCTGGCGATCGATTCCGGGCACAGCATTCAGAAGAAACGTGGCAAACGTGACCGGAGAAGGTGGCTTTGACCTTACCCCGAGTCGGTGACAAAGCCGGGATATGATACGGTAGCCTCGAAGAGAGCTGTCATCTCCCGTTTTTGGGATCTGTGGGGTACCAACATTGGCCACGGGAATATATTTAAGAATTTCCCGGATGGGCTGTTCCAACTGCTCTTTATTCAGTACCGTGCAGAGGTAGCCGGTCTTTGAATTAATCGTTCCCGGTACCCGGATGATCCGCCGGGTGTCCGGGGTGATCCTCGGATCTACAGAAATATCTTCTGCCAGTACGTTCGCGAGGATCTCTTTTCTTCTCGCCTTTGCAGAGTCCTCGCGGACACGGGGATCGAATGAATCGTACCGTGCGGTGTCGGAGCAGACAACATGAAATCCCTTGCTTCCGGAAAAGGCGATATATTTCACCGGCAGGGATCTTTGGTTGCAGAATTCTACGAGCCTGATCGTGTCCCGGCGGGCATCTTCGAGGTTTTCTAACGAGAACGGCGAACGGTCGATGTCAAAGACGATATCGGACGAGAGAAAGATGTTATCGGCAAGCGATGTTCCCTCCCGCCGCCCGAGGTTCTCCGGGGCAAGCCAGCAGCTGGTGGAGTAATAGACATCACGTGGCCGGTAGCGGACGAGCCACCGTTGCAGGATTGCCGGGTTACGGATCCGGTCAGGGATCTTGAAGAACGTACCGCGGGGGAGCAGGATCCGGAAATGGCGGTGTGACCAGTCAGTGATCGGTGCGAGATCGGGAGGATAGTGCTGGTAAAAGGAGCGTATGGGATCGGTCATATCCCGCTATTTCAAGAGTTGTTCGTAATTCTGGCTTTTCAGGTAATCGAGGAAACCTTTCTTTGTTTTTGCCGAGAGCCCGCTCGTTGCTTCCGCAGCAATGAGTTCAAGCTCAAGGTTCTTCTGGCAGGGATCGGAAACGCCAGAGATCTTTGCTTTGTACCGGGTCTTCATCCACGCGGCGATCCGGGAGTAGCCCGGGTGGGGCGTACGCGCAGGGGTTGTTGCCTTGTTGATCTCGTGTGAGACCTCATTTCCCGCTTTGTTGATCCCATCCCCGATATCCTTGAAACTTTTATCCAGATCGGCCTTTTTTACTTCTGCTTCAACCTTCTTCAGCGCTTTGTCGATCTCATCGAAGATACCCAAAACCTGCACCCCCCGGAATTACTACACAGGATATTCATTATCAGGATAAAAATATTCTTTCCTTTACCGGTCTCCACTGCACCCTTCATGCCCTCGCACGGCAGGACCGTATCTTTAATACCCTACTATGCTAACCTTTAGCACGACTACCGTACCGTGGTGTCCCGATGCTGGATGTTTTGGCAATAAGTAAACAGATTGGCGGACTGAGGGCGGTCAACGAGGTCAACCTCTCGCTTGGAGAGAGTGAGATTGTCGGGCTTGTTGGTCCAAACGGGGCCGGAAAGACCACGCTCCTCAACATGATCTCAGGTATCAGCGTTCCTTCTTCCGGCCGTATCCTGTTCTGCGGCGATGACATCACCGGTCTTCCGGCAAACCGGATTTGCCGGAAAGGGATTGCCAAGACATTCCAGATCGCCGAATCATTCCCGGGCCTTTCTGCCATGGAATCTGTTATGATTGGCGCCCTGTTTGGCAACCACCATGCCCCCGGCATGGCACAGGCCCGGATTGAATCTGCCGCTGTGCTTGATTTTGTCGGTTTACCGGAGGACAAACGGGAGGTCCAGATAAAGAACCTCAATGTCGTGGAACTCAAACGCGTCCAGCTTGCCCGGGCGCTGGCGTCCCGGCCAAAACTCCTCCTGCTCGACGAGCTTACTACCGGGCTCAATCCCAAAGAGAGCCGTGAGGCTGTCGAGCTTATCAAAAAGATCCGTGACCGCGGGGTCTCGATTTTGATAATCGAGCATGTGATGAGTGTCATCATGGGGGTCTCGAACCGTATCGTTGTTCTGGATCATGGCGAGAAGATTGCTGACGGGAATCCGCACTCGGTCATCAACAACCAGCGGGTGATCGATACCTATCTTGGGGACCTGCACGCGTTTTAAAAAAAATTGGGAGTTGTCATCCAATGCTTTCTGTATCCCACCTCGATGTTTTCCATGCAAACCTGCAGGTTGTCTGGGACCTGAGTTTTTCGGTTGGCAAGGGGGAACTCGTGACCCTCATTGGCCCTAATGGAGCCGGGAAGACTACCACGGTCGAGACGCTTGTGGGTCTCAACCGGAATGCCCGGGGCACGATAACATTCTGCGGTGAGGATATCCTCGGGATGCCTCCGTACCGGTTATTCCAGAAAGGTCTTGCGCTTGTGCCGGAGAAACGGGAGATCTTCCCGAAGATGCCGGTGGTGGAGAACCTTCTCTCGGGAGTCACAGACCCTTCTGCAACCGATAAAAACCTTGAGCATATCTACCGTCTCTTTCCCATCCTGCAGGAACGCGGGCAGCAGATGGCAGGGACACTCTCGGGTGGCGAACAGCAGATGCTGGCCATTGGCCGGGCACTGATGTCCAACCCCCAACTCCTCATCCTTGATGAACCATCCACCGGACTCTCCCCGCTGCTGGTTGGCCAGGTCTTCCGGTCGCTGGAACAACTGGGCCGGGAGGGAATGACCGTCCTCCTGCTGGAGCAGAATGTCCGGCACGCCCTTGCCATGTGCCACCGTGGCTATGTTCTTGAGAACGGCCGGATCGTAAAGGAAGGAAAAGCCAAAGAACTCCTGCACGACCCGGAGATCCAGAAGGCGTATCTCGGGTTCTGAACCCTGAAGGAATTTTCCAATCCAGGTGTTTTTTTCAGGTTTGACAATGAGGTAAGTTAAGAAAATTCACGGGTTTATACCTCAAAAACATCCTTTCTAAAAAAAAATGGTTCTGTGCTGGGTGATAACTGCCGCACCCAAATCCCCGCGAACGAGTGGATGCCACAGCCCCAACAGGGCGCCTCGTGGCGGCCTTAAGTACCGGGTTGTCACGTTTTTTCGGATTTTCACCATCAGAATAAGCTAATACATTGCCACTCCCCGCGATGGTGTTGACCTGGTACGGAGTGAATCTCACGGTGCGTCAATACGGAAATGAAATGATCTCTCCTCGTGAGAAATATGGAAAACAACCCCGCCTGTGCCGGTTATCTCCGGCCGGTCTTTGGGGGTGCCGTATCATTGCGACTTTCCCACCATTCCTTCAGCCGATCCGGGAGGCTGACGAGTCCTTTTGGCAGGAAGATGATGACAAGGATAAGGAGTATCCCGACAATGACGTACCGGGCAAAGGTGATGCCGGCCATCTTCAGGCCGTCCCAGATGATGGTTAATGCGATGGTTCCGACAATGGGGCCGGCAAGGGTCCCAAGGCCGCCGAAGATAACATACGTGACCGGCCAGAACGAGAGATCGACACTGTAGATCTCGGGGGTGATGTACCCGATATGATGGATCTGGAGCGCGCCGGCGACACCGGCAATATAGGCGCTCAGGCCAAAAGCAATCAGCCGGTACCGCACCGGGTCAATGCCGGACGCACGGGCTTCGAGTTCGTTCTCACGGATTGCCGAGAACGCCAGTCCAAGACGGGACCGCATGATGTACCAGATCACGACGATGGTTGCTATCGTTATGAGCAGGATCGAGTAGTATTCGATGAACTGG
This sequence comes from Methanoregula sp., assembly GCA_041305785.1. Classification (GTDB taxonomy): domain Archaea; phylum Halobacteriota; class Methanomicrobia; order Methanomicrobiales; family Methanospirillaceae; genus Methanoregula. The sequence continues at coordinate 9,330 of JBFYKS010000224.1, forward strand.
TACCCGGGAATTGATGGGCTTAAAAGCCGTGGGGATGATATGCCGTCCCAGCCGCCGGTCATGGGTGCGAGGATGCTGACCGTCAGGGTCTGGACGATGATGGCAAAGCCGAACGTGACCATGGCAAGGAACCACTCTTTCAGCCGGACGCAGGTAAGGCCGATGAGGATCCCGATGAACGCAGCAACACCTGCACCGAGAAATATCGTAAAATACGGGGTGATCCCGCTCGCGGTTGCTATCAGGGTCGAGGCATAGGCCCCGATCCCGAAGAATGCGGCATGCCCGAGCGATCCCTGGCCGGAATACGCGAGCAGGTTCCATGCCGAAGCAAAGATGATGCAGATGAGCATGAGTGAGAGGAGGTTGAGGAGGTACAGGTTGTCAGATAAAAACGGGGCGATGATCGCAACTGCCAAGGTAATGATGGTGATGGCCTTTGTCCCCTGGTCGCGCGTAATGATCATGGATGACTACTCCCCGGATTCCCCGAACAGTCCCGTAGGCCGGAAGACAAGGACGATAATTAGGATGATGAATGATATTGCATCTTTCCAGACTCCCCCGAGGAAATACGCTGCCGCGTTCTCCGCGATGCCGTACAGCAGGCCACCGACAATGGCACCAGGGATACTGCCAAGCCCGCCAAGGATGATGATGGCAAACGCCTTCACGGCGGGAATCGACCCCATGTAAGGGTTGAAAACCTGCCCGCTGACTACCCAGAGCGTACCGGCAGCCGCTGCAAGAGCACAGCCGATTCCAAAACTCAAGACATCCATTCTTTCGACATTGATGCCGACAAGCATCGCACCCTTCCGGTTCTGGCTGGTTGCCCGCATCTCGCGGCCGATCCGGGTCTTCTGCAGGAAGAGGAACAGGGCTGCAAGGATTGCCGCTGTCACGACCATGATGATGATATAGTCAAGCGGCAGGTTGAGCGGACCAAACGGGACTGCGATCCCCTCGTAGGGGCTCTTGACGCTCTGCCACTCGTCGCCCCATACCATCGCGGCTCCGTTCTGGAAGATATAGATGAGCCCGATTGAGAGGAAGATCTCGTTGAGTTTGCCGGTTCCGAGGATGGGACGGAAACAGAGTCGTTCGACAACCGCTCCAATCCCGATGAGCGCAAGCATGGCAAGGAGGATGATGACATAGGGATTTATCCCCGAGATGAGGAAGATCGTTGCCGTGATGTAGGCCCCGATCATCAAAAACTCGCCATGGGCAAAGTTGACGATCTTCATGACCCCGAAGATCAGGTTGAGACCTGTGGCAAGAAGGATGTAGATACACCCCGCATAGATGCCCCAGAACAGTATCTGCAAGAGGATCCCGATGTCAACCATGGCATTCCCGGCTCTCGTATCGTACTTTTTTAAAAGGATGTGATGGGATTTGGATTTTACGCGCTGCCCGGCTTGTACCACGATGGCAGGGTAAATTCGGTCACCTTCAGGTTGTCAGGCCAGACAATATGCGGCCGGCATTCGCCAGCACTCTGGTCGTAGGCCAGCTGCTCCATCCAGAGATCGAACTGGGACTCCCGGTAGTCTTTGGTAAACGAGATCTTACCGCCTTTCATGGCCTCGATAACCTCGGGCATGTTGAGGTCAACGAGTGACTGGCGGACGGATGCTTTGTCCGTTGTCCCGGCCTTCCCGATAGCTTCGGCCGCGATATAGATCCCCTCATACGTGGAGGCTCCCATCATGTCAGGGTACATCCCCCATTTTGCGAAATAACTGTTCTTGAAATTTTCCTGGGCTGTTGCCAGCTCTCCTTCAGGTGCGGTATAGGGTGAGAACCGGCTCTCGATGATCGCGCCCTCTCCGTACTGCCCGAGGTCCTTGTAGAACTGGGCGTTGTCATTGTTCTCGACATTTAAAAAGATGGTATCGAGCCCGATATCCCTGCGTGCCTGCGTGATGATTGGTGCCCCCTCGTTTGGGAATGCAGCAAGGTACACGGCATCAGGATTTTGGGCCTTTATGACGGTCAGCGGTGTCCTGAAATCGCTCTCGCCCATCCGGTAGCCCTGCTCGGATACGAGAACGATGTTGAGGTTGTTCTTCGCGATCGTGTTCTGCACTGCGGTCTGGACTCCCTTACCGTAGGCTGTGTCCTGGTAGATAATGGCGAGCCGGAATGGTCTGTTATCGGGTGCCCCGAGTTTCTTGTTGACGGCAGGCCGGACCACCTGGTCGATGAAGGTTATGGTATACTCTCCATAACTGTCCGTGGTCGGGCAGTGATGGAAGACGTAACTGGTGTCGATGTCCGTGCGGTGGGTGATGACCGGGCTTGATGCGCCGGTCACAATATACGGAACCTTGTATTCCGCAATGGTCTGCTGGTAGGCTGAGGTGACCGCACTGGAGTACCCGCCGACAAGGATGTCCACCTTGTCATCGGTAATCAGCTTGGTTGCGGCTTTCTGGCCGCCCTGCTGGGTGGATTCGTCATCCCCGACAATGAGCCTGACCGGGACTTTGGTTCCGGAAGTACCCATCTGGACGCCGCCCTGTGCATTAATCTCATCGCCAGCAACCTGCGCTGACTGCCACATGTTCTTTCCCACATTGCTGGCCGGGCCGGTCAGCGAAGCGATGACGCCGATCTTGATCTCCCCTCCGGTTGCCTGCGACTGCTGCTGTGCCTGCTGTTGCGTGCATCCGGCAATACAGGCTGCTGCAATGAGTGCGATAACGATGAACAGAACCGAGTATCTCATATCCTCTCCCCTTGCTATGTTATAGCATGGCAATATACCATTTCTGTCGTTAAGGAATATAAAAAAACCGATTCGTCGCTAGTATGCACCACCTCTGTCGGACCGTTCTGCAACTCTGGTGCAGGTGTGCTGATGACCTTCTTTGCGGATGCCGGAATTATCAGACCGTTCCAAAATCACAGCAATATATCCCCCAAAAAAAAGCTGTGCCCCGGGAGGGGTTGCGGTTCAGCAGGCGAATGTTCATTAAGGAGAAAAAGAAGGGTAACTTATATGCCGGGAAAAACCACGTCCGTTGATCCTGCGATTCGTCATGACCCGGATCAGCTCAAAAACCTGCTCCTTGTTCTGGAACACGCCCGCGCTGATGCATGGCTGCGGCGGGATACGCGGGCACTTGAAGCATTGATGGCTCCGGATTCCCTTGAGATCAATTATTTTGGCCGGCTCTCGCGTGAAGATCTGCTTCTGCGGATCTTTCCCCGGATTGTGCTTCACACCTTTACCATCGAAGATCCAGTCCTTTTTCCTTTTGGAGAGGGAACTGCTGCCCTCACCTACCAGTGTTACGAAGAGCTCACGGCAGATGGCAGAAAAATAAAAGGAACCTTTACCGTATCCGCCCTTTATCGCTGGAACGGGAAGCAGTGGAAACTGGCCCTCTGGCAGATAACTCCCTATAATGGTCCCTGATCTTTTCAGGACAACTGTTTATCTCATGTCTGCCCGGTTTTTATTGGGTCTTAATGCACCGGGCAGACCAGTTTTTCAAGAACCGCAAGAAGGGATTCTCCTGCGAGAAGAGTATAGGAGAACTCGCCATCTTCCTCGATAATGAGCGCGAGCGGAGCAAGTGATCCCACCATCCCACTCCCCATGATCGTGGTCTCTTCGACAACCACCGGATAGATCTTCCGGTTGCCCACCCTATACGGCTCCTGCAGCCGGACGGTGGCACTCATGCTGCAACCGCTCCAGAAGATCCTTCCCGTGACAGGGCGAACATCTCCCGTACTGCCGGGTGAATGGCGAACCTGGCTCCAGAGATGATCACAAGAATTGGGTGGTGAAGGCTGACCTTCATCTCAAGATCGCAATTGAAGACCTCGCGGTCAAAGATCGGCTCGAGTTCAACTCTGATACGGATCGTTTCGAGAATGAACCTGGCTGCCCAGAAATACCCGTATATCTCACCCGTCAGTGCTGGATTGCCGGTACCAAGGGTAATCTTTGCCTGCATGCTATCGAACCTGCTCTCCCTCCATATCACTGAAACCAGCGATATGGCCGGGTGGATCAGGCCCCGGGCAAGCCTGATCGTCCTGCTGTACCCGGAAAAAGATGGTCCTCCCCGTTCTTCTTTCTCCCTTGCGTCTCCCGGCTCCTCTTTCCCCGGTTTTTCCGGCAGAGGTGGCGTGGCCTCATCGCTCACGAACGCATGCGTAAAGAAAACGTACCGGCCAACCATCACATCAGCACCGGTTCCTTGTGAATGGTGCCGTATCCGGATACCGGCAAGTCCCCACGCGACCGTGATGGTCTCGCGTATGTCACCTTCCTGTACGAGGAGCCTGATTGACGAGCGCACGGGAACGATGTACAGCAGGAGAGCGCAGGTCAGGAGAATGACGATCGGGAAGGCAAGTACGTATGCCAGCAGGAGGAGTGCATCCATAAAAAAAATTGCTCTAGAGTTCTTCTTTCTTGTCCGGTTCGGGTATTTTGCCACTTTCGTTATATGTTTTGATGGCACCGATGACCTGCGGAGCGAGGGTCTCGCTGACCGCCGCAATGGCCTGCGCGATAGCGCTGTCCTTCTTTAAGGACATGACCTGCACACCTTCAGCCCCCCTGACATCGCGGTGAAGGATGATAAGCGCTATCGGATCAATGCCGCCTCCGCCACCGGCCGCCTGGCTGCTGCCATCCTTCTCATGACCCCCGCCGGCTGCAAACGCAAAACCATACCGGGCTACCGGGATCACCACTTTCTCGCCAAAGTCCACTGGACTCCCCATGACATTCTTGGTTGCAAGGAATTCACGGAGCTGGTTGGTCGTCTCTTTGAGCAACTGTTCGTTTGACATCAATGATCACCGTTTGAGGATTAGTCGTTTGCAGTATTTTAATCCATCAGCGGTATTTTCCCGGCCCGATGGAGAGAAACAGGTTGTATGGGTGGCTGACTGTTTCGTCATCAGCAGTTAGTGACCGTGGATCTATGGGGGTTGCCACACCCGTTTACCGTTCAAGGCGTTCTGAGAAGCAGCAGGCCAGTTCATCGGCTTTCTGGTCGGTTGCAAAGATGATGAGTTCATCTCCTGCCCGGAGGATGACGGTTGTATCCGGCAGGGTTGTTGTCACATGATCCCTTCGGAGACCAAAATCGGTGATACCGTAGTGGCCTTCCAGATCCAGTTCTGCAATGGATTTACCCTCCACCCCAGAACCCGGCTCAACCGTGAGCATATGGATGCGGAGGGAGTGGAGGATGGTGTCCATCCCGGAAATCGCTGAGTTGCGATCCCCGTTTTTTGTAAATTTTGTATAGCCCCATTTCTGGAGTCTGGATACAATCTTCTCGATCTCGGTCTCGGGCAGCTGGTATTTACGGAGTGCGCGGGTGAAGATCTCTTTTGCCGCCTCAAACTCCTCGGAAATCACTTCATCGGCACCAAGATCCAGCAGGTATTGGGCATTGCGGATGTGTTGCGTCCGTGCGATGATGTAGACAGAGGGAGCCATCTTACGCGCCGTATGGACGATGCGGGGGACCGCTTCCTGCGACGAAATAACAATAACGAGTGCCCGGGCATGGCAGATTCCCGCGTGCTTAAGCACCTCTTCCTGGACCGCATCGCCAAAGATGAAGAACGGATGACGCGCGGTTTTTTCCTTCCGGATGATATCCGGTTTCAGTTCGATCACGGTGTAAGGGATGCCGGTGATCTCCGCAGCCCGTGCCACGCTCTTTCCGGTGATACCGTAACCGGCAATGACGATATGATCTGAAAATCCTTTTTCGGAATCCTGCCCGGAGGTGCCGGTTTGATCCTCTCGTATGAGGTGTCCGGATGTCACCCGGTAGTACGTCTCGACTGCCCGGGGGGCGATATTCATAAACAACGGGGTCAGTGCCATCGTGATTATCGCTGATGCAAGGAACACCTGGTAGATCATTTCAGGGATGAACCCGGAGTCAAGGCCGGTCTTTGCCAGCACGAACGAGAACTCCCCCACCTGGCAGAGGGCAAACCCGGAGATGATGGAGATCCGTGCCGGCATTCCGAGCGCTGCTGATGCGAATGCGCCGGTCAGGATCTTGATGCCGATGATGAGCGTGACGATGATGAGGATCAAGAGTACGAATGAGAGATCACCAAAGATGGTGTGCGTGTTGAGCAGCATTCCGATGGAGAGGAAGAAGACGCCGGCAAAAACGTCACGGAACGGGATGATGTGGCTGAGCGCATCGATGTTGTAATCAGACTCTCCGATAATCAGGCCTGCGATGAATGCACCGAGTGTAAAGGTGAGTCCTGACTGGTTTGTGAGCCAGGCAACAATGATGCAGATCCCTGCAACGGTTATGAAGAAGAGTTCACGGCTCTTCTGGAGGGCAACCTGGTACAACAGTCGCGGGATGACCCAGCGGGAAAAGACGATAACGACCAGCAGGATCCCCGCAACCTTGCCCACCCCGAGTGGGAGCGCAGTCAGGTCCGGCCCGCCGCTCCCCATGAATATCGGGGTGATGAGCATCATTGGGATGATTGCAAGGTCCTGAAAGATGAGGATCCCAAGGAGTGTCCTTCCCTGGAAGGTATCCACCTCATGGCGCTCCTGCAGGATCTTCATGATGATAGCGGTGCTGGAAAGAGATATGATGAACCCGAAGACTACCGCCTCACTGAACGGGACGCCAAGAGCATGGGCAACAAACGTGATGGCAACGATCGTTGTGCAGAGCTGGATGAGTCCCCCGATGATGACAATCCGCCAGGATTTGAGGATCCTGTCAAACGAGAACTCAAGACCTATGGTGAAGAGCAGGAGCATGATCCCGATCTCACCGAAAGTCTCGATCGATTCCTGGTCGGTGATAATGCCAAGACCATAGGGTCCGGCAAGCATACCGATGATGAGGAACGCAACGATACTCGGGAGCCTGAATACCTGCCCGATGTACAGGAACAGAATTGAGATGACGGCAATCCCTGCAAGGGCAAGCATAATGTCCATTACGCCTGCCTCCCGGGAATGCAGAGGCGAAGGCTAACGGCCGCAGGTATGATCTTATCCCGGAGCCTGAGGGTGCTTTTCATAGGATTGACTGCCGGGGAATTTGTTTTCCTTCATCATGAAGTTATTTTAACAAGATTCAGACAGGCTCCGGTACCGGGCAGGAAAAACAAAGAAGAGTGCCCCAGGCCTGATTTGAACAGGCGACAACTAGATCTTCAGTCTAGCGCTCTCCCAAGCTGAGCTACTAGGGCAGGAC
>JBFYKS010000225.1:0-2856 GCA_041305785.1 Methanoregula sp.
GAGGCCGCCGCGAAAGCCCCCGCGGGGGCGGCGGCAGGAATCGTAATTGGGGGCATGGGGGCAGTTTGCCCCCATAATTTATTCTTCCGGGAATCCGTTTTTCATGGGAAATCCTATCCCCCTCTTTCTGGATTCGATTGCGATGGAGCCACGGGCGCTCGGGGTCTCGTCGACCCTCGCCCCGTGGATCATGGCCGTAGATGGGAACCCATGTGAAAAATTTTCATCAGGAATGGGGGGGGTCAAGGCGGCTTGCCCCCGCATGTTGCCTCCACCTCTCTAGAGGAAAGAGGGGGTCACCTTCAAAAATTCCACTGAAGCGTTTCTGAAAAGGTTTCCCATGAAAATTAGAAAAAAAGATGATGGGGGCAAAATGCCCCCAAACCCCCGTTTGCGATGAACGGCCGCCGCCCCGCAGGGCGCCTGTGCGGCGGCTTCAATGAGCAGTATTCCTGGTATGGTAATTTTGCCCCGCCGTGCCCCGTGAGGGGCGCCTCGCGGCGGGGACCATCTCTTTGTCCAATACACCTGATTTTCATCGTTCGGGTGTGAACGCCCGTTCATGTGTGTTTCTACAGAGCACAAATATCCGGTAATTGAAGCCCCCGGGGGGATATCCTCGCCACTCATACCCGGAACGCAACGCCGGTGAACTCGGCAACCGTCCGATCCCCTTCGTATACCAGTACACGATAGGTGTCGCGGGAGCCGTTGTCGTCAACCCGCCGGGCCTCTGCAACCAGCACCCCTTTTGCCGGGGCGATGTACTGGATGCTCACCGAGACTGCAACGCGGTGGGTGCCGCAGCAGTTGGCAGCAATCCCGAACGCCTGGTCGGCAAGCGAGAAGATGGCCCCGCCATGAGCAACCCCGCCCGGGTTCATCTTGCCGGCACAGTCCATGGTCACTTGAGCGTATCCCTCGTCGGCTTTGAGGATGACCATACCAAGGAGCCGGGCAAACTCGCTTGCATTGAAGCGCTCTACCTGTTCTGCAATGGACGTCTCATCAGTTGCGGGGAATTTTTTGTCCATGGAAATGGCAGGGATATCTCTTCACTTGTAGTCTTTCCGTGAGTACGAGTATTTCCCGCTCTCGCCGCCATCAGAGACGATCGCGATCCATTCGTAGATTGACTGGACGGCACCGAACTTCTCGTACCGGCGCATGGAGAAGCCGACCCTGAGCCGGTTGTCAAAGGAGATGGTGCCCGTATCCTTCATCCGCATCGCGATCTCGAGGTCGTCACCTGCGTCAATGCATCGGTACATGCCGGCCCGGATGAACGCATCCTTCCGGAATGCCGTGTTGCACCCCAGCGTGTAGTAGAAGGTCTTACTGTAATACCCGATCCGGGAGAACGTGTTGGCAAGGAAGAGCGAGAACTGGTTGCCGATCCCTTCCTCGATGGGATAGACCGGACCATACACCTGCACGACAGAGGGATCGTGGAAATCTTCTGCTATCATCCTGAGCCAGTGCGGCGGCAGGATACAGTCAGCATCGGTGGTGGCAATGATATCCCCCTTTGCTGCCATCACGCCATCGTTGCGTGCACCGCCGACTTTTTTGCTGGTCTGGGTGAAGACCGAATCGGCATATTTCCGGGCGATCTCGCAGGTGGCATCCTTTGATCCGCCGTCAACTACGATGATCTCGTACTCGCTCCGGGGCAGGGACTGGTGCGATAAGGAAACAAGGCACTGGGCGATGTTCTCCTCTTCATTGAAGGTCGGGATGATGACCGATATCATGCGGGGGTCTCCGTTCCGTAAATATTGGCCCGGTACGCAGATAAGCGTGATGCCAGGATCGGATCAGGACGGATGGTCCCGGGCAACAAAATCAAAGACGCTCCGGATCACGCCGTCCATGTTCAGGTACTCGAACTGCGCAAACCGCCCGACAAGCGGGATACCGCGAGCGGCCAGAAATTCCCGTATGGTTGCGATATTTTTCTGGTACGCAAGGTCGTACACCACGTACGCAAACGGCTGGCGCTGCACGGAGGTGTACACGATTCGGTCTTTGGTGCAGATGCCCATCTGCTCAAGCATGCCGGTCACTTCCGAGATGAGTTCTTCGTCACCCATCGACGAGATCTCATCGCCGGGCTGGTGGGTGATCTCGGCGAGCACCGAACTGCACCCTTCCGGCGCAGCGTTGTTGCTGAAATGGGACGGGAACGAGATCCGGTTGGTCTTCCCGAGTGTTTTGTCCGGAATATACATCCAGGAGAGGGGCGGAAGGGTACCTGAAACCCCGATATTCACGCAGACAAGGGCATTGCAGACCAGCGCCCGGCAGGCATCCGTCACTGCCGGGGGGACATTTTCAAGGCAGGGCAGGAGGTGCTGGACCGGCATTGTGCAGATGACCCGGTCGGACTCGATGGTCTCGTCACCTTTGCCAATGAGCCAGCGACTGCCGGACTTCTTAACCGAGGTGACAGAAAACCCGGTGCGGACAAACGGCTCGATCGGGCGGGCAATGGCTTTGACGAGTGCCTCGATCCCGCCATCCAGCGGATAGGAGAAGACAGACTGGTGAGTGTAACCCTCGGTCTCGATCCCGATGGCGGATTTTAAGATATCCTCGACCGGCGGCCGGGGGATCCTGCCATCCACCCAGTGGAGCGACATCTGTTCTGTATTGTATTTCCAGATCTTCTCGTTATACGGGATCATGTAGCATTCGGCGATGCCGGTCCCAAAGGTGTAGTAGATCCAGTCCCGGAAATTCCCGGGTTTTGGGATCTCACCTTTCTCGACAGCGATAAGGTTTTTGACAAAACCGTTGAGGCAGGCGAACCGGTCTTTTGGGGGGAGATCGTACAGGCCGTTCTCGAACGGGTAC
>JBFYKS010000226.1:0-7041 GCA_041305785.1 Methanoregula sp.
CAACCGGGTTTTTTACCACATCGATGTCGTCGATGAAGAGCTCGCCCGAGGTGGGGGTGACCAGCCCCGATACGATCCTGAGGAGCGTGGTCTTGCCCGCCCCGTTGTGGCCGATGATGCCGAAGATCTCGCCGTCCTCGAAACTGAAACTGACATCGTCGAGCGCGACAAAGCCGTCGTAGTTCTTGGTGAGGTTCCTCGCGGTGATCATCTGGCAACTCCCATTTTTACAAGACTTGTGTGGTATCGAAGATATAGATTGGGATGGGGGACACCTTCGGTGCAGGTGCCGGGATGACAGGATGTATTAACCAGGAACCCCCACCGGGAATTCTCCATGTACCGGCCGGTCTTTTTCCTCGTCATTGCCCTTATGCTGGCTCTTGCCGGGTGCCTCTCTGCCCCGCCACCAGAGCAGCCGGCCCGGCCGGCCGTTTCCCTGCCGGCAACGATCCCGCAACCTGTCCAGACCACCGCTCCCGAAACGCCATCCCCCGTGCCCACGACGGTACCCACGACTATCCGGACACCAACGCCCGTTCCCACCCCCACACTCCTGTCGGAGTCCGCGCTCAATGCCCGGATTGTGGATGCCCGGAACCGGCTCAACAACCTTATCGAGACCGATGTGGCCGACACCATCGTGTACGAGCCGCAGGAAGGGTGCAGCGTGAAGCAGTCCCGGGAACTCGGGTACCTGATCGATGCAACCACGGGCGAATCAACCTTTGTCAAAGGGGACTACGGGAGCATCAGCGCCGACCTCTTCACCGCCCCGATGAACAAGGATCACGAGTACGTCATCATCCACACCCACCCGCGAATGTGGGCAACCTGCCGGGGCTCCGGCATTGTGAGCCTGTACACGTTCTCCATTGGCGATCTCGAAGCAACGGCTGCCCTTACGGACAGGGGGTACCGGATCAAGTATCTTATCGCCCTATCCGACAAGGAGTACCGCATCTGGCCGAAGGTTGAGGGGGACTGGAAGTCCTCTGCAGAGATCCGGGAGGCAATCCGGCGTATCGAGAACCGGTACGAGATGCCCTTCACGTACTACGATACCGTGCTCGGGAAGGAATATTTTGCGGTGGACAGCCTGATGCCGCTCCTTGCAAAGGAACTCGGGTATTCCTACACGGCAAACGGCGTGGTGATGGCCTGACCGGACAATTCTTTTATGAATATTCGAGCCGCAACCCGACGCCAGTCTCCTTCACCGGCGCAACCTGTGCGAGTGCCATGCATGCGGCAAGGCCGGTACAGTGGCAGGGGTGCAGGGCAGCCGGTTTCAGCGCCGTAAACCCTTCCGCAATCCGCCCGATCTCCTCCGGGCCCGCATCGTAGAGATGGAGCCCTCCGATGATATCGAGGATTTTTTCCGTTTTGCAAACGTCTTGGGCATACCGGACGATGTTGATGATCCCGGCATGCGAGCAGCCGGTAATGATGACAAGGCCCGAATTGGAACGGTACACAAGGGCACTGTCATCGAGCAGAAGATCCGGCTCCGTTCCGGACGGGGTGACGATCCATTGCCGGTCATGTGCGGCCCGGATCTCCGGGCGCGGGATCTCACCAAGAAAGACGAGGTCATCGGTCAGCCAGAGCGGTGAACGGGAGAACTGTACCGGGAACTGGCGCTTCATCTCATCTTCGCCCACCGGCGAGCCGGCGTTGGCAAGCGCTGCGAGGGGGCGCGGGAAGAAGCACGAGGGGTGGGCAACGATTGTCGGGGAACGGTGCGGGCGCCCTTCGATTGTTGCCTCGAGATGGCGGAGCACCAGGTGCACGAGCCCCCCGGTATGGTCGAGGTGCCCGTGGGAGAGCACGACATAATCAAGGTCAAGTAAATCAATTCCCATCTTTTCTGCGTTTTTCAAAAAAATATCCGAATAGCCAGTGTCAAACAGTACTTTTTTTCCCCCGCAATCCAGAAAGACAGAGAGCGCGGGTTCGGCAAGGAAATACCGGTCAATAAGGGTAGAATTATCCACAAGGACGGTGAGCGCCAGGCCGGACATAGGGAACGTTTTGTCCTGCGCAATAATAAGTGCAGCAGGTTTTTTTACTCCTCGTTCCTTTTTTCCAAAAGATCCCGCCTCTACCCAGTACTTTTTGTCGATCTGCGGACACTATACCTATAGCCAACGATCATTTCGGGAAAGAGAAGAGGAGCATTCAATGGGCGCAGCTGCTGATATTCTGACCATCGCCAAGTGGGAAGTGAAGAAGACCTTCACGATGATGGGAAGAAACGTCCTGCCGCTGGCGATCGTGCTCTTTGTCCTCTTAATCCTCGTTACCGGGTTTGCCGCGCAGAGCGGGATGCACCTGCAGGACGGGATGTACCGGGTTGCTGTTGACGATCCGGAACTTGGGCAGCTTATCGCGAACGACCCCCGGTTTGAGGTCTATCGCTATTCGGGCCGCATCCTCTCGTGGGAGGAAAACCCGTACGACCTGATAATTATCCGGGGACAGGTCTACTACCGCGGCACGGACAAGAGCAGATCTGCCCTGAAGACCGTGGAGCGTAACTATGGGAAGTACGTCAACAACGTCTATAACACCGCAGATGATCTCTTTGCCGCATACCCGCTCTGGATCGACACGCAGAGAGTAAAGTCCGAGCTTGACTTTCTCGCAACCCAGAGCGGGCAGTACGTGAGCGCTGCACCGGCCCGGGGCGGTGCACCCGTGCCCGAAGGGGAGATCGCGGTCATCCCGACTCCCTCGCCCGAGCTGGGGGTAACCATGGAAGAGATCCGGGCCGAGCTCGTCCAGTCAGGCAGCCAGAACACCCAGATCTCCCGCTATACCGAGGTGCTCTCATCAGGAAGCAGCACCATGGGCAGCTTCAAGACTCCAGCCCAGCTCTCCCCGCCGCTGCCCTTCGACTCGATCATCCTCATCTTCGTCTTTGTCTTCCCGCTCTATTTCACCAGCCAGTTTTTCATGATGAGCATCATGAACGAGCGGATCGAACGCAGGGGCGAGATCCTCCTCTCGACCCCCGTGAAGACCTCGTCCATCATCATCGGCAAGATGCTCCCCTACTTCATCGGGATGGTCGTCATCTGTGCCGGTATCACGGCATGGATCGGGGCTCCACCCATCATCATGCTCCCCTTAATCCCGGTCATCTTCTTCTTCCTGGCAAACGCGCTCATCATCGGGATGGTCTCCCGGAGTTTCAAGGAACTCTCGTTCATCTCGATCTTCTTCTCGACCGTTGCCACCTCGTACCTCTTCTTCCCGAGCATCTTTGCCAACGTGCATGTCATCAGCCTCGTCTCGCCGCTGACCCTCATCGTCCTCACCCTGCAGGGCACCGCGTGGACGCTCCCCGACTACCTGTACTCCACCTCGCTCTTCTGGCTCACCGGCGCGGTGCTCTTCTACATCGGGGCGAAAAATTTCAAGGAGGAGCGCCTCTTCTCTGAGAAGAACCTCACCTCACGGATGCGGGAGTTCCTCTCGGAAGTCATCTCGGAGAAACGCCCGTTCCTCTCGCTCTTCCTCATCACGGGATTTACGATCCCCTTCATCTTCATGGTCCAGCTCATGTGCCTGGTCCTCTTCTTCAACCTCCCCATGCCGTACTCGCTCATCCTGCTCCTGATGTTCGCAGCCCTCGTTGAGGAGATCGCAAAAGGGATCGGGATCTATACGCTTTACGTGCGGGAGCCCGGGTTCTTCTCCACGCGGAACCTGCTGCTCGCCTGTGGCGCAACAGCCCTCGGGTTCCTCATCGGCGAGAAACTCCTCCTCTTTGTCACGCTCGCCCAGATCACGGAGTCTGTCTTCGGCAGCATCCTCTTCCTCTCGATAGGCGCCCTCTGGCTGCCGCTCCTGCTCCACTTTGTCTGCGTGCTGATCGTCGCAACCTGCTTAAAGTATGGCGGCAGGGGCTGGTTTGTTCCGGGGCTTGCGATCGCCATGGTCGTCCACTGTCTCTATAACCTGTATTTCATCCTGGGGTGGCTTTCATGAAGGCAAAGCACCTCTCGATCATTGCAAAGAAGGAGTTTAGGGGGCTCATCAGCGAGAGGACGATCCTGCTTGCCATCCTTCTCCAGCTCTTCATTGCGCTCTTCTCGTCCTTTTTGATGGTCGGGCTCACGTCCATGTACGACCCGTCCTCGCTCTCGAAATATTCCCGGTTCAAGTACAATATCGCGTATGCCGGCAATGATTCCGCGCTGTACGGGTATCTTGAGGAGAGCGGGGATTTCCGGGTATACAGGATGGACCTCTCCACGGGTGTTGCCGCACTCGAACAGCGCAAACTCTCGGCAGTGGTCTATGTGCCGGACACGGCACCGGATTCTGCGGATCCGGTCAAGATCACGATGTACACGCTCGCAAACGATCTCCAGAGCGCCATTGTTGACGTGAAACTCAAGGAGATCTACCTGAAGTACGAGACGGACCTGCGGGAGATCCGGGCAGACCGGATTACCGAAAAACCCGTCCCGCTTGCCATCCCCAAAGCCGCGGGTGGCGGGGACTTCTACGAGTTCGTGTACGGGCTTTTGATCCCACTCCTCGTCTTCATGCCGGCGATCATCGCCTCGGCGCTTGTCATCGATCTCATTACCGAGGAGTACCAGCACGACACGCTCGAGACCCTCATCTCCACACCGGTCACGTTCACCGAGATGGTCTGGGGCAAGGTGCTGGCCTGCGAGGTGCTGGTGCCGGTGCAGGCAGGGGTGTGGATCGTGCTTCTTATGATCAACGGTATCGCGATCCAGAATGCCGGGCTTATCCTCGTGCAGGTCTCGGTCACCTCCTTCATCCTGATCCTTCTTGGGGCGCTCGTTGCCCTCCACTACCGCGAACGGACGGCAGCGCAGTTCATCTTCTCGACTGCCCTCGTGGTCGTAATGCTCTTTGCCCTTGCCCTTCCCGACAACCCGCTCAACCTCTTAACCCGCCTTGCGGTCGGAACCGCGGGAATGGAACAGTGGGTTGTGCTGGGCGTAACAGTCGCCATCATCATCGGGCTTGGTATCCTGATGCACCACTATGCAGAAAAGGTCGGGCGGACGCACCAGTCCGGGTAATGGAAAAAAAGATCAGAGATAGGAGAGGACAAGGGACTCATCCCGGACCTTGTAGGTCCGGCCGGCCGTGGTAACAAAGACCTGGACCTGATCCGTGCCCCGGGTCCCCTCGATGACCAGTTCGTCCCCGCGCCGGGGTCTCCGGTTGCCGTCGTTCATGTACTGCTCGATCACCTCGCCGTTCGAGAGGGTGACCTTCATCATGATATTCTGGATATAGATCTCCCCTTTGCCTCCATTGTAGAGCAGGTGGATGGACGAGTCCGGACGCTGCTTCTGGAGCGTGAGGTCCACGTACTGCTCTGGCGGAAGGGTATCGACCGCGTCGGGCGTTGCAACAACGGTCGCAACGGATGTTGAGACGGATGTCGGGACCGGGGTTGGGACCGGCGTCTCCGCGGGCTTCAGCTCGGATGCTGTCGGGCTCGTGCAGCCAGAAAGAAGCGCACAGAGTACCAGCATGACGACAGCGGAGATTTTTATCGGATCGTTCATGCAGGAAAGCTTACCCTGCCGGGTATTTCTGGCTTGTGCTCCCGCAAGGGCGAGAGCGGGGTCTGTTCCAGAGAGCGGAGCGGGCGTTTTTCTCTGCCGCCTGATCCGGGCATCACACCAGCCAAAATATAGAAAAGAACAGTTAAATTAAAAAGGACACCCGGTTTAACTTAACGTATCAGGAGTAAAAGGAATGTTCTGTCCGAAATGTGGAAAAGAGACTGATGCCTCCGGTAAGTTCTGTCAGTGGTGCGGGGCTGATATTGATTCGGTTGCAGCCCGGGCACCGGTTGCCTCCCCTGAAGAAGATGAAGGCCGCGAAGTCGGCATCTATGCCGGGCTCGGGCGGCGGTTCATCGCGTGCATCGTGGATGTGATCTTTGTTATCATTCTCGGCCTTGTGACCGTTGCAGGGTTTGGTCTCTTCAGGGGGCTCCAGAACCTGTATTTCTATGCGGTACAGCATGTCCCGGCCGACCAGCTGACCGTGGAAGGTACTACCGGTGCTCTCATCGCTTCCATTATTGCCGCATACGGGGTCATGCTCGTCATCGTGCCGTGGCTCTACTTTGCCGGTTTTGAGTCTGCCCGCAGCCAGGCCACCCCGGGAAAAGTGCTCATGCGCCTCGTGGTTACCGATATGGATGGACAGAAGCCCACCTTTGCCCGTACCACGCTCCGGTTCTTTGCAAAGTTCATCTCGATCCTGATCGTCTTCATCGGCTTTTTGATGATCGGGTTTACCAAAAACCACCAGGGTCTTCACGACAAGATCGCCGGCTGCCTTGTGCTCCTCCAGGACGAATAACCTTTTTTTATTCCATTTCTTGGATCTTTTTTTTACCATTCTTCCGGATAAAAAAAGATCTGCTTTTTGGGATCAGTGATACCGGATCTTGAGCCCAAGCAGGATCAGGAGGAGGAGAAACGTCATCACGTTTGCCGCGATGATGGGAAGCGATGCCGTCCAGATCCCATACAGCGTCCAGAGAAGGATACCCGCGGCAAAGAGGATGAGCATGGTAAGCGAGAGATCGCGGGTTTCTTTGAGTTTCCATGCCCGCAGAACCTGCGGTACAAACGATATCGTGGTGAGGGTTCCGGCAAGGTAGCCGATGATGACAATCGTGTCCATGAAAGGTCTCTTCTCAGTGTTTTTTTGTGTAACCATTTATTCCGGTCGGAATTTATCGATTGGCACTACGGGGTTTTTTTGCAATAACGGGATCAGGCCAGGGGTTGTGGTGAGAACTGGTCGGCAGCAACCAGCCATCTGCGCCCCTCTTTTACGAGGAAGAACATGTCCCTGCCCTGCAGGGTCATCTTCTCTTTGCCAGCAGCAAACGTGATGGAAAAGAAGTACGTGACCACGGCACTTTTTCCCCCGGAATAGATCCGGACCTTGTGATCGGTCTCCCGCCATTCATGGATGACTGCCGCTTCACAGAACCCCCGCCATCCGGCTACATACGCA